>JAUVSF010000013.1 GCA_030597245.1 Acidobacteriota bacterium | reverse complement strand
GTTTCTCGAAGACCAGCTACAAAACAACAAGATTTCACCGAATGAAGCTCTCGACCGGATGCTCAATAGTCGCGGACACGATTGACTGCATCTCGAACAGCTTCTCGTCGTTCACCCTCCCGCCTTCTTTCTTGCTTGTCAAAAGCTCTCCGAATCAATGAGCAGAGTTCCTCAATATCCGGTGGCTTGTGAAGGTACTCGTAGGCTCCCTGAACGGTGCTTCGGAAAGCAGTATCGATCGAAGGGTGCCCAGTGAGAATTATGACTTCCAGGGCGGGGTAGCGTATCTTCAGCCGCTCAAGTAGTTCCGTGCCCTCCATACCGGGCATCTTGATGTCAACGACCGCCACATCTACATTTTGGTCTTGAAGAAGCTGGAGAGCCTCAACTCCACCGATAGCGGTAACGACAAACATTCCACGGCGGGTGAGCACTCGAGACAAGGACTCGAGAAACTCCTCTTCGTCGTCGACGACGAGAACCCGAATCTCCGATGCCGTTTCGCCAGTACGTTCCGGTGACGCCCCCTGATTGGTTGATGTGACCTCCCGGATCTTCGAGACCAGGAGGTCTATGTCACAGGGCTTGGGTACATAATCGGCGATGCCCCGCTTGGCGGTCTCGAAGGCCTGGGCGGGCGTCCCATGTCCGGTCAAAATGATTACAGGGACGTCTCCCCACCGATCTTGCATACGATAGAAGGTCTGTTCACCATCAATTCCGGGCATCCGTACGTCAAGAATCACAACATCGGGCTTCTCTAGTTCCATCGAACTCAATGCCTCGTAGCCATTTTCGGCCGTCTTTACTGAAAATCCCCTGTGCTCCAGTGCTTTTCTGGTAGCTTTCAGAAAGTCGACTTCGTCATCCACGAGTAAGACCTTTAAGGATTCCGTGCTATTACTCACAAAATTACCTCCTTTGCCAAAGAATTTCCCCTCACTGTCAGTCGGGCGTAGAATTGATGGGCAAACGGATCGTAAACGTCGTTCCCTGCCCCAAGGTACTCTCCGCCGTGATTCTGCCACCCCAACTGTGGACCATGCCGTAGCAAACCGACAATCCCAGGCCGGTGCCTTGCCCTACAGGTTTAGTCGTGAAGAAAGGCTCGAAGATCCGATCCAGGTGTTCTGCCGGGATTCCGCAACCGTTGTCTTGAACGAGGATCAAGACCTCATCGAGTTTACGCAGTGCCTCGATCCGGATCTCCCCGTCCTGCTTGATGGCATGCAGAGCGTTATTGATCAGGTTGACCAGCACTTGCTCCAGCTCTACGGAGACGACCTGGACAAGTGGCAACTCGGCTTCGACTTCCAAGATGAGCTGAATGCTCCTCAACTCTGCCTGCTTTCTCATCAGTCGAACCGTTTCTTCCAGTGGCACAATGAGTTTGACGGCCCGAAGCTCCGAAGCACCCCGACGGCCAAACTGCAGCATTTTCAGGGTAATGCCGCCGCAGCGCTTCACCTGCTTCTCGCAGCGCCGCACCGAATCCAGCAACTCCCGGCCAAGTGCCTCATCTGAACCCAACCCTTCGACCAAATCCTTGATGTTGGTCTGTTCTGCCGAAATAATAGCCAGAGGATTATTGATTTCGTGAGCGAATCCGGTTGCCAGTTCTCCGATGGACGCCAACTGGGCCGACCTCATAAACGCTGTCTGTATCTCCTCGCGGCGTTTGTTTGCCCGGCCAATCTCCCGTTCCAGGTAGCCGGTCGCCAGTAACGTTGTGACGACAACGACCAGCATCGCTGCAGATATCAGCAGTCCTCCGTAGAACATGGCTTCATGAACCGGCTGTCGGACTTCGATCTCGTCCTGCTGGACCACCAGCATCCAGCGATCGTTGTTCAGCCAGCTGGTCGCCTGGAATTTGGTCACTCCTCCCACCTCCAGACGGCTGTTGCGCACCCCGGTGTGCCATGCCGGTGAAACCAGCGGAGACATCTCCATCACCGGCCCTGTCCTGGAACCAGTCTGGAAGCGGCCTTGTCTATTAACAATAAAAGCCTCCCCGGTTGTCCCTAGATAATCGGTATGAACTATGGATTCAAACTGCTCGCTGTTAATCGTCACACGAAGGAACCAGAAGCCTCCCGGACGGTCGGCACGTACTGCGATCACCACGTGAGGTACCCGGCGATATCCGAGGAACACATCGCTGACGTAGATTCGCTCCTTTTGCACCGTCTGGAACCACTCAGCTTCTCTGTAATTCCTGATCTTTAGATCGTAGGGGCCGAAATACGCCAGGTGTTTACCTTCGCTGTCGATGATGCCGATATCGACGAAGGCGTCCTCGTAACTTCTATTGAGATGAGTGAGGATTCCTTTCAGAACAGGTTCAGACGTGCTCTCTTCAACCGTGCGAGCATCGATCAGGAAGCCCAGTGCCCGCACGCGTTCCTCGATGTAAAGATCGATGGCCTTGGCATGCCCTTCGACGATCGTCGATTGCAACTCAAGGGATTTCTGATTCAGAAGACGTCCGAAGATAACCCACGAACTCACTCCCAGAAGGCCCAGCGGGAGAAGCGAGACGGACAGCAGAACAGCCACCAGGCGACGCGGAGGAATCAACCGGAGGTCATTTCGACTCGAGGAATCTGTGGCCATTAGTGAGTCTCCTCTCCCACGGCGGTCATGGAATGGGCGACTGGCAAGTTGAATCGAGCGGGAACTCCGACCGACAGACAAATCCATTCAGACAACCCTCCCTGCAGAATTCTATTGTCACCCCGGAAGGAATCTAACAGCTGAAATTGAAGCATTTAGTCCCACACTTCCGTCAATATCTACCCCACGAAGCAAGACCGTATAAAATCTTTTCGGGTTAGTTCATTCCACGGTAAGTCGGCAGAATCCGATCCGACAGCTTTCTGTCCATGGACTGTGTTTGGGTCATTGACTGGATCGACTCCGCTGTGAGCTGAGCTCTCTCCTCCGGCGGAATGGGCTGGTTCGTCCTATCGACGATTTTTACTCCCCCCTGGATGACCTTCGTTCGCCATTGGACTGCGCGATGAAATTCGTCCAGGGATTCTCCCAAAAAGGGGACAGGCAGAAAACCAGCGGCAAATGTCTGATAGAGTCCTTCCGCCGTATACGGTTGGGCAATGGACTTCTCGATGGCTCTGAATATCGCCCGGGCTCCTTGGGTTATCTCCTCTTGTCGTCTGAGGACTTCCGGATGGCTGTGCAGGACAGGGACTTGTCCGGCAGCCTTCAGCCGTCGATACTCAGCGATTGAGCTGCGAGTGATCTTGATGCTCTCATCGATTGTTGGGGGATCTGCCAAATGTGATCCCTCGCTAAAGCTCACCACATGGACCCACTCAGGACTCATCTGGTTTTGGGGTTCGATGTCATCCATCAACGCACTCACGGCGGCCAGCTGGATTCTGGCCTTTTCCAGATCGGGCGAGAGGTAATCAAGCCCGGCCCGAGGTTGGAGGAATACGCGAAACTGCTTGTCTTCCAGCTCGCGAACCAGAGAGAGCATGGCACGCGACTTCGCCAGGTCCTGTATTCCCCAAGTGTACTTTGGGGTGTTCAGCATATTTTGGAGGATCAGATGGCGAACACCCAGGGCCTTAGCCGTTCGAGCCGCCAAAACCGCGGAGACGACAGCGGTGACGTCGTCCGCGCCCCGGAACCCAAAATGATGCGGGACGTTGGGTTCAAAAGGCTTACCGATCTGAGCAACGAACCTTAGGGTCTCCAGGTGCTGCTGCAGATTCTCACGAACGCTGAGTGGTCCGCGCCCATCAATCTGACAGAACCACCAGAAGGAGAGGGTATGCCAGGCCATATTGATCGTTTCTTCGTACATTCGGGCTAACTGGGGTATTCTGTTGGTCCCGGCATAGGTGCGGACAAGCATAGGCCGGGATGCCTGCCAGACTGCCCGAAATTCCTCGGTTGAGTTGATTGGGACGCCTCCACCGTTTGGATGGTCATTCCAGTCTTCACCAAAGTGCGATTGGCTGAGTTGGGAAGTGCCGATGGAAAGGACGTCCAGGAACCCCGTTGCTGCAAGCTCTCGGCACCATTCCAGAAACAGTTTCACGGCTTCAGAACGATTGGGGCGGTAGGCCCCTGCGTGCGCTCGTACTAAAGGGAGCCCTCCCAGCCTGGCACCGTGTCGCAGCCGACTCACCAGTCGGTCATGTTCGCTTCCGAAACCCTCATAACCAGAGCGGTCGAGAGGCTTTTCCGTCAGGTATTCGCCTTTCCCGATCCACTCACGGGCAAAGGCCAGTCGAGCCTCATCATAAGCGATCTCTTCTACTATCCCAGTCGGCCTTACCGATGACTCAATCCCGAGTTTCTCGAGTGTTTCGCCACACGTCTCGTCTCCAGAGAAGACTTCCACCTGGCTGCCATGGTCTCGCTTAATCTTCCTACATGCTTCGGGGAGGCCGGCGAAGTAGAGAGACCTCAGTGGTCCTCCCTGATCTGCCAGCAGTTCGCAGTTGCGGATCTGGGCGAACAAGCGGTTGAAAATCGTTTCACCTTGCTGAGGATCAAGCCGGTAGCTAAGCCCGAGTCGAGTGATCCGGTGCCGGCGAATCCATACCTCCAGCAGGACGACGCTGTTGAACTGATCCAGCCGTTCAACGGCCTCACGAACCGTCTTGTCGGCAACGACTGCACGAATGTTACAGTCGCTTAATAACGCGGCAATGGAAGTGATGCCCAGCGTGTGAGCATCGATTGCCGGTCGAACCAGCCCAAAAACGTCATCTCTCGAAACTGGAAACTTCATCACCGCCTCCCGAGCGTCAATCCCCCAGGCCTGCCCAATGATATGCTCGATGCTTTCCCTTGGATGGCGTCGTGTCTTCGGCGTCAGCAGCTAATTCTCCCTCGACCACGAGTCGGCGAATCTCCTTCACGCTCAACCCAGCCAATCCCAACCGTTCAACTGTACGGCCCGTGCTCCAGTAGTCGCAGCCCGTCAGCGTTGAGGCGACCTGAATTATGGCCCTGATCGTTGGTGTCGGAACCTCCAGCATTTCGCCAATTGAGGCGATCGGCACCAGGCTCATAGGTACGTCTTCGTGGAGGTAGCGGACATTCAAGGTGATGGGTGCGGAGATTCCTCTGTAGCCATGGTTTGCACGTATGGCATCGTAGAGGTTGGAACCCGCTGCACTGTAGCTCAGGTAGAGCCACTCCCGTGCGCTCATCGCTCGGAAACCCAGAGCTTCCGAAACTGCGATTCGCTCACTGTCGATATCCTCCAACGCTGTGGCTACAGAGGGGGTGATGCCCTCCGTATAGAATTCGAATTCGTCGGCCGAGTCAATCCGGGCGGCATTAAATACCACGACCGCCGGGTGGAATACGGCCCCAATGTTGCCCAGGCTTGTTTTCATTACGTTGTCACCAGGGACGAATTTAGGGAACGCAATTCGCAATTTCTTTATGACCTCTGCGGTACGGTACGCTTTCAGGGCCGCCACAGGTATCGTGTTTTTCATTCGGAAGATCTGCACTTGAGCGGGGTTGACCTTCCGGGATGCGTACAAGAAAGTCTGGGCCTCGGCAATGGTCGCATCGCCCCCGCAGCCGGCGCTCCTGAGCATATGGTGAAACTCGAGGGCGCCACCAGTCCTGCCCGGGTTGAGAACCACGATCTGACCGTCACGGAGGTGTGGTGCACACTGCTCCGCAATGAAGGCATGGCCAGTTGCCGGTACGCAGACCATAATGATATCGACACCTTCAAGCGCCTCTTCCATGTCCGCAGTGGCCACCTCGATACGCGCAAACCCGCTGGGTATGTCGTCAAGTTCAGGCGCCAAAAGCTCAATCCCTCCACTGGTCAGCATTGGCTCGAGTCGTTCAGGCGACCGATTGTACAAGTTGACCTCAAATCCCATTAGCGAGAGGTGTGCGGCCATTGCCGAACCACCGTGTCCGGCTCCCACGACACAATATTTCGGATTCCCGCTTGTCATATTCGCCATCGTTACCTCCAGACTCCACGGAATGATTCGGCCCCGTCCTCATTCATCCTGAGCGCCCTACCCAACCTCGACTCTGATCGCTCGAAATGGAGTCACTTCTTATCAGCGGAACCGGAAACCAACTAACACAATATTCCCTCCTGAATGTGGCGTTCCATCCGCTCCCACTCCTCTTTCGACAAGGCAAATCTGAGTTGACATACTCTTGCGATGACCTGTCTCAGCTCTTCCACCAACGCGTTACAGTCCGCGCAGGTCTCGACGTGGTTATCGACAAGCTGCACCTCTCGTTCAGTCAACTCACCGTCTAAGTAACCTGAGAGATACACCTCAATCTCTTCGTGCTTCATCTCGGATTCGTTCCGGGGAACAAGATCCCGTTGGCATTCGAGGCTAGTCCTGAATGGGCTTTCCTCTTCTGACCTGCGGAGTCAGTCCCCCTTTCCGCCTCATCGGCAACGAGACTGTACAGACCTGAGAATCACTGATGGACTCTCCTTACCGTCGATTGGCGACTCTTCTCAGATAGAAGGCCGGAAGGCTGCCGTCCAGGGGGGAGACAAATCGCGCATTTCTTCCCGCCCCTGGCAATTGACACAGAGACGAGCCCAGGGGACCGCTGATAGCCGCTTGTATTCAATAGGCTTTCCGCACTCCGAACATCGGCCGTAGGTACCCAGCGTGATCCTTTCCAGAGCATCCTCGATCAGCCTTAGATTCAAGCAAAGAAGAGAACTCTCACCCTGCAAGTAGTTGTTCTTGGTGCACTCCAGGATTCGGTCGCCTGAGTCCCGGACCGGCCAGTTGGCTGAATCGCTAAAATCATGCCTGTTTCTCTGGATCCTCCGAACCAGCTGCGACTTTGCTTCAAGGAGTCTCTCTGTCAAGCTTCTCAGTTGTTTTTTGGTCATGGTAAGCCTCCCTTTCAATAACTAACCGGGAAAGGATTCAAGCTAATCCCGGCACCCGGATTATCGAAATGGTCTAGCGTAGAACCTTGCTTGGCAAAAACCTCATAGTAGTCTCACTAAAGCAAATTTAGGCATAAAACGACTCTTCGGTAAAATAGAAAATGTATTCAATATCTATCGTAATAATCTATAGTATTCATTGACTTACGATCTTCTGGTTTCAGAAACTGCTGCCCGCACAGGCGCTCCGCTGCTGGGAACCATCACAAGTGTTCGCGCACATCCCTACCCTTCTCCGTTGTTCTTAAAACAGGGGCGAAGACTTCGTGCCTTCTCGGCATCGCTTTGAACCGTGGAGCAAGAGAACTCCTTCTCTTCTACCCCTGGTTAGAGATCATGCACACCGCATGCCAAGAAGCACTTCCGACCCTACTCTGCGTAACTCCTTTTTTTGGAACAGTTTCCTTGAAGCACTCGGGTTGCGACGATCCGAAGAAATTGCAGAATGTGACTGTTTCTTCTCCACAAGTCTTGCGAAACGCAATTCACTGCTTGTCAGCGATCTGGGCGGGAATTCAAGCTGCGAAAGCTGACCCGGATCTTCCCGTTCTCGCGGGCAGGCACTTGTGGCTTGGATGCCGTCAAGGGGGCCCGGGTTGCAAGGGGGGCCGGACTGCAAACGAATCATCGGCCCGAAAGTTGACCAGCGCGACGCTGCCGCCTATGGTATGGATTGGCAACTCATTGAGAAAGCAGGCCGGGCACCGGTCGAGATGTGCCAAGCGGAAGACGGCACGTGCCCACCCGACAGACGCCAATCCAAGGAGAAAGACACTATGATAAGAACTCGGTCGCAACAGCCGGCGCTTTGCAGCCGGCGCACCTTTCTCGGCGCGGCGGCCTTGGTGGCGTCGGGCGCTCTGGCGAGCGGTTGGACCGGTGGAAGGCCGCTTCCAGGTGCCCCTCTGCGGCTGGCTTCCCTGCGCAGCAAGCCGAAGATCACGTTTCGGCCGGATCTGCTGGATGGGAAATCTCCCCAGGGGATTGAAGTCATCCAGCTCACCACCGAGACGAACGTGCCCAGCTCCCACATCTACATGGAAGCACAGATCTTCACGATGGACTCGAAACGGTTCGTTTTGCACCGTTCGGCCCATGCGCACAGCAGCAGCAAGGACGACCCCAAACACCAGTACTTGTTGTGCGATATCGACAACGGCTGCCGACTGCACCCGCTGACGGAGGAACTGGGAGCCACCGGGCCGTCGGTCACGCCGGACGGTAAGTATCTCTACTACTTCGTCAACCGCACCAAGCCGGGAGGTGGCCGCCTGACGCTCAAACGAGTCAACCTCGACGGCAGCGACCGGCAGACGATCATGGTGGTGGATTCGGCATTGCCGGGTACGAAGTTCCGACCCAGCCGGATCTACCCGCTCTCGACCATATCCTCCGACGGGAAGCGGCTGGCTCTGTCCTGCTTCCTGGGCGACGGAAACACCGAGGGTGCGCCGTTTGGAATGATGATCTTCGACGTCGACAAGGCTTCGGTCAAGCTTGTGATTCAGGGACCGAGTTGGTGCAACATGCATCCGCAGTATTGCCGCTCGACCGATGCGGACGCGGCGCACGACGTTCTCATCCAGGAGAACCACGAGAACACCGCCAGCGCCGCCGGCGTAATCAAGCGGCTGGTGGGCGGGGAAGGGGCCGACATCCACGTTATCCGCGATGAGGGGACGAACTTCCGCAATATGCCCTGGGGACGGGACGGGAATGAGTTCTGCCAGGGGCACCAGTGCTGGCGCGGCATGAGCAGTTGGGCCATCACCAGCACCGGCACGCGAAAACCACCCGAAGCCCAACTCATCGAAGCGGTGCCTGCCGTGCACGCGGGCCACATGGGCATCAACACGCCCGGTGGAGTGCGCAATGACCTGAGCCGGGAATTCCCCGACCCTCACTTCCACCATTTCGCCACCGACATCGAGGGGGAGCGGTTGATATCCGACGCCCAGCCCTTCAGCAAAGGGGGCCGGATCTTCATCGCCGAGCTGGGCCGGCCCGGCAAGGATCCGCTCCGAGACTTCAAGTACCTGCTGAACCCCAAGTCGTCTTGCGTGAAAACCGCCCACATCCATCCGTTCCTCTCGCCGGACGGATCGATGGGGCTGTTCAATTCCGACGAGTCGGGCATCCTGCAGGCTTACATGTTGCGGGGGATCTGAAGGGCCCGAGGCCGTCACCGTGTGTCCTGCCCGGAGAAGATGGGGCCATCCAACTGCTTGATCTGGGGTCTACTTGATTTGGCGTCGGACCCCTAATGAATACAGATGCGGGAACCCTTTGGATTTGGCGCAGTTGCTCTGAGGTCAACTGAGTCCTGAAGCACCGGCATTCAAGAACGACGAAATCCCCGAGAACAGGGTCGAGAGAGCTGTTTGAATGGCAGGATTAGCGATAATCACAACCACAGCAACTAGAACGAGCATGATTGCATACTCGACAATCGTCACACCCTGCTCGTCGGAGGTTAGTTTGGCTGACAGCCATTCTTTGATTGATTTCAGCTTCATGAGAATCTCCTAGTTTAGAATGACGTAATTATGGATATGCTTACTAACTCGAATGAGAACACACTTCTCACGCACAGTCAATGCGTTTTTCCAAGGAGAATTCTATTGTTGTGAGCGAACGAGAGGGAGGGCAGCGGCTAAGCCCCGGCCCTTTTGAGTATTTGTCCCCAAATAAGCTATGGAGCCGGGGCTTACGCAGTTTGAAAGGAGGAACACAAATCGTTGGGGGGGAACTCTTACTATAGAGCCGATTAGCGTTCATGCCTTCCTCACCGTTGGAATATACGCTACTGGGTTCGGTAAGGAGCCGGCAAGGCATTAATTGTGAAAAATGCGGCAATTCTTTGGATTTGACGGCAGAGGAGGCGAACCCCAACCCTCTCCCCACTTTATAGAGCCGGGGTTTGCCTTAAGTTGTTGATGGGTTCACTCTATGCCCGGCTGGATAGGTCCCGCATCCGTGAAAACTACGTAGATTAGCAGCGGCGGGAGAAAGTCAGTCTTCGTGGGGTGGGCTTCGTTCGGCACATAGCTTTGAGGTTTGATTCTACGCACGCTATCATCTCCACCGAGAAGTGAATCTCCTTGGCTTCACTTACGCTTAGTCTCGGTTTTTTCCGAAAGGACCCAGAGATCAGGATCAAGCTCGACTTTTCTCGGTTTCTTCGGCAGCTTGATCTGGAAGGGCCTCTCCGGGCCGTAGGCGGTAACCGTCACCGCTACCCACTGGTTCTTGTCGAACTCGAACAACAGCGGCAGGGGCATGAACCAATCGTCGGGAGCATTCTCCTGGTAAACGTTGCCCTGAATCACCACCGCGCCATCCGGCTGGGACTGCGTCGAATAGACCATCCGGTAGCTGGGCAGGTACGCCTCGTACACCCACTGGCGAAAGAACCAGTTTAGATCCATTAGTTGGTACTTTCGAGCGATCGGGGTCCGTGCAAAATGCTCATTGGCCACCTGAATAAACTGTTCGGTGGTCGCCGAGTCGCCGCTGTGCCGCCTGACGAAGTCGGCCATCATTTCGAAGAAGGCGTCACCTTTGCCTGTCGATGGGTCGATGAACAGGAAGTGCAACATGCGTAAGACCAGGCCACCCTTGTTATAGATTAGTGTTTGGTAGGCACCTTGAGTTTCACGCGTGCTCAGGCGATGGCCAAGGATGATAGGGCCGACTTCGGCCAGGCTTGCCCTTGCCTATTCCAGTTTCGGTCTCCAGTGGATCCCTTAAGGAGCGACGCATGCGTTTCACCAATTCAAGGCTGGCCTTCGGCTTGTCCCGCAGCCTCGTGGACAGTACTCTGGAGTATTCCGCGAAACCTTCGCTCAGCCACTGATCCCGGTAGGACCTCCACGCCACCATGTTGCCCCACCATTGATGCGCCATTTCATGAGCTATAAACGAGTAAGTGTATTTGCTGGCTCGGTCCGATCGCGGCAGGAGCAGTAGCGAAGCGAATCCCTGTCCGAACCCACGTGGATGAAAAACTGCACCAAGTTGGGGATACGGGTACCCACCGAACATCACGGTGAAATAGTTCAGGGAGTTCATCAACTCGGCCACCATGAAGTCCTCCTTGATGGCCAGCACGCGCCCGGGCATGGAATAGAACTCAACAGGACCCTGCTGATCACCCTGCTTGGCAATGTCCTCATGCAACTCGAAGGACCCCACGCCAAAGGAGACCAGCGAAACTGGCTGATCCATCTTCCATTCCGTAATTTGTGCGTCAGGGTCGTCATGAACCGGCGACTCTTTCACCCGCTTGCCCGAACTCGCAACCAAGTAGCTCTTCTTATGCAGGAAGCTCATGTTGTAGGTGGCACGGTCCAAGTAACCATGACGCGGGTACCACTCGCTGCTGATGAGCGGGTAGAAGCAGTGGGGAAGAAAAGACGAATCGAACATGAAGTCGCCTTCTACATCGAGCCTTAATTGGATTCTCTTGCCCTTTGACAGGGTCTCTGGCAGGAAAACCGTCAGGCCGCCCTCCCACTCTTCCTGCACTGCATCCAAAGCGGTGCCGTCGCTGAGGCTGGCGGACATGAGTCTCATGCCGCGTTTAAGACGGAGGGATTTAAACTCAGGGAGGCCTTCGCTAAGCGCAAACGGGATGGCATGAACGCCGTCTACCAACGATTCCAGATCAACCAGGACTTGTACCTTCAGTCTTTTTTTGGGCTCCCGCACATCCACTTGCATGGTGTAGTGATGGGAGTCCACCAGGTTGCACACATCCGAGTAGCTTACGCTGCCACGGGTGTAGTCAGCTTCCGAGTAAAACGCCATCCACACGTCACTACCGCTGCGTGACCCTCGATTTGTATAGATTAGACCCTTCTCTCCACCGTTGATGCCAAACGTTGTTGAAGGAATCCGACCTTGGTGGTCAAGCAACAATGTGAAACGGTCGCGCTTGCCGCCGTTGAATTCTGCGATAAAGAAGGCGGGTTGCTCTCGGTTGGCCAACGAAACCGTAATGCGCGCCGAGATATTGGCCCCGGTCTCCTTTAGCAAGCGCGGTTCGAACTGCGTTGCCAGCTTTACGGCGTCAGGTGAAGTCTTCCCCTGTGAGGCATTTTCCCCGATCAGGTCGAAGGTGTCGTCGGAAAAGCGGAGGACAGCGGTCTTGAAATCAGACTCCACAACATCCGCTTTCAGCATTCGCTGAACATGTTCCTTCTCGAACGCACTGGGAGGCACCTCCGCCCGGAATAAACCCTGACCGATAAACACTGCACTACAGACCTTCCCAGCCACGGGTTCCTCGAAATAGAAGGTGCCACTGGTACATGTAATCACCGCGCGATCACGTTTCAGTTGCAGGTTATCTGCAGCGGCAAAAACACCGCTAAGCTCGAACGTCGTTAATTGTTGATAAACGGTTGGCCATGTACCGGCAGATGGCTCCTGCGATGCACCTGCAGGAGTGATTGCCAGAATCAGGATCACCAAGCCCATGCCAAAGCGTTTGATACTACGTCTCTGTGGTTGTCTCATTGGGCACCTCACTGGTTCACGTAGTCCAAGCCCCCCTACTGCTTCGAGTGGCGCTTGTCCGGGCCACGCTGGGGTAATCCCCTTGCTTGTTGCGGACGGGCAGCTTCATAGTAGGAGCACGAAGTGGGCCAATGGGAAGATTCCGCTAGAACATCTTATGATGCAGTAACTTGCGAGGACCTCCTGGAGAAAAGCGCAAAAGGATTATCTGGCCCTCCTGTCAACATTAGATGATAGCATGCGTGCACTGGATGTATACAGGTGGTTTTGCAGGGCTTTCTGCGAGACTTATAAAAGGATCAGCGCCGACTGGTCCTTCACTTGCCGCGTGCCAGAGAGGCCACTTGTATCTCGATCGCTCCGCCCGAGATCTTAGGGCATACGCTAAATATACGCGCACGACACGTTGAAAGTCCGCTGGCCCTGCGATTAGCCTGCTGTTCAAGTCAGGGTCGGACCGCGGCAATTCTTCTCATTACAGTTAGATAAGTATGAAACAGGGTCGCCAGACAGCCCTTAGAAGCGATCTCTTGGGGTTGAAAAGCGCTTCTAAGCTCACGTTTCAACCCTCAAAACGCACAGGAGGGAGGGGCGGTTTCGTGTGAGATACGAGTGTGAGGGGCTCGGGAGAGTAGGGTTTGAGCTCGGGGCCGTGAGTTTTCAAGAAACTGGAGCCGGCGAGAGGAATTGAACCTCCAACCTACGCATTACGAATGCGTCGCTCTACCGTTGAGCTACGCCGGCTCGGCGGATTCAGGAAGCCGACATTATAGCACGCTCTTCCAGCGGTAAAAGGCGGTAGGCTGAAGGGTCAGTCACCCAAAACGTCCCTCAGGAATGTGTCGCCTATAAGGGCATTCATAACTGTGTATGTCGATGACCTGGGGTT
This sequence comes from Acidobacteriota bacterium, assembly GCA_030597245.1. Taxonomy (GTDB): domain Bacteria; phylum Acidobacteriota; class UBA6911; order RPQK01; family JAPXNP01; genus JAUWTT01. The sequence goes on along the minus strand of JAUVSF010000013.1, from coordinate 13,633 downwards.
CCGACTCGCTCCACCCCAGGCTACTATCCATCGCGCCTTCAGCTCCTGAAACGAGTTGCAGAGCCGGCTTTCTGTGGGAGCTCCAACCGGAGGCAATCGCGCTGTGGGGAAACGCAGTCGCAGAGCGGCTTGCCAGAGGTGAGCAAAGAAGCTTACCCCAGAAATCCTAAGGAGGGTGAATCTGCGAAACTCATGCCGTCCCGCAAGGCGGGACTCCTGTGAGGGGATCGCCGGCAACCCAGGGCTGGCCCTCCTTCGTCGGGCACTCGCCCTGGGCTCTGCGCATGTCGTCCCGCAAGGCGGGACTCTGGATGCGCAACGGGGAACCAGGCACACCAGGCGTCCGGCATCTGGCATCCGCCTTCGCTCTCCGAGCTACGGCGCGACAGGTCCACCTTCGCGCTCCGAGCTATGGAGGACCTATGTCTTGACCACACCCACGAAGGATTCCTGGTTAGAAGCAACTCGGCTGAAGCCGGCACACGGAAGCATCACATTCTTAGTGTTTTCGTGATTTCCTGGATAATCTCAACAAGCTCCCCTCGTCGTTCATCGCGCGACCTCCGCCTTCGCTCTTCGAGCTACGGCCCGACCGGTCCACCTTCGCTCTTCGAGCTATGGAGGAGGGGTTCGCCATTTGTCACTTGTCACTGGGAACGGGTACTTCAACGGACGTAGAAGAGTCTACAGCGCGAATCCCTCAACCGGTAGCAGCATTGAACTTCTGGCTGGATTCACCTATCATGACCGGTTTAAGTGAAACGTGTAATCAACTGATCCATTTCCCCTTGCAGTGATATGAGTTCCGAAAACCAACAAAGAGAGACGCTGTATACCTTGCCCGGTGATGACCTTCGTCAAATCATGTGGCGCTACTCCGATCGCTTCGACCTCCAGATGGCGGTTCAGAGTGCACGTTCCGTAGCACGTGGCCCTGTCGCGAGACTGGTGGCCGACGGTGCCCGGAATACTCACGAATGGACAGAGGAGAAAGCAAAACTGCTCGAAGCCTTCGATGAATCCGGGATCACATCGGTCTATATGGATCCCGAATTCGGAGGTTTTATCGAGGGTCCGAAGAACATGGCGCTGGCACTGGTTGCGTTTGAGCTCGCCTGGGTCGATGGGGGTGCGGCAACCTCGAGCCTGGCCGGTTGCCTGGCTCTGGCTCCAATCCATGAACGGGGCACGGCGGACCAGCGAGAGCTCTATATGGCGCGCTGCGTTCCTGCCCAACCCGGTGAAGACAGGGAGGTCTGGAGAGGCGCCTTCAGCCTGACTGAGCCGCTTCCTTACGTGGGCGTGGATGCTGGAACGCTTGGCGGCCAAGTAAAGGTTGCCGAGTGGCCCGATGGAGAAGAGCCGATCCTGCAGGTCGAAAAACGAGGCCGGTTCATCACCAACATGGACTTCGCGAACTTCGTCACTGCAGCCGTGGCCAGCGATGACGAGAGAATCAAAGGCAGCTGCATGGTGATTCTCGAGGAGTCCGATCCGGGAACCTTTGACAGGGGTGCCCCGACCCTGAAGCTGGTTCACCAGCTTTCTTCGACTCGGGACCCCGTTTTCAGCTTGAGAATCCCGGCCGGCCGTATCATCGGGGGATACACTCTTCGGGACGGCGTCATTGTTCCCAACTACACGCACAGTGAGATCATCGAAGCGGTTTTCCGGCGGACTCGCGTCACCGTTGGGGTCATGACATCGGCCAAGCTCTTATCCGCGGTTGAGCCGATTATTCGATATCAGCGGCAGAGATTCCGCGGCGGTACGGCGAGCACTCCCGGTTCCCCCCGTTACGATCTTGGGCTCCAGCAGAAAGAGGACGTGCTCCATCGCCTGGTGGACGTTTGGGCCACGGGTGAAGCTGCGGCTTCACTCGGGTTTGAGGCAGCACGGGTCTTTGACCTCCTTGACCAACTGGAGCAGAAGAAGAGTGAGTTCTTTGCGCGTGAGGGGATCAGGACCGGCCGGGAGAAGCTCAGAGCTCAGCACAAGATGGAAGAGAATGTGCTGGAGTACTTGAAGCTGTCGAATTGGGCTGAAAGTGAGGTCGAGCAGGAGCGGTTGGAGCAGCTGAAGAATGATTCTCTGGTTGAGTATACTCTGCTGGACAGTCAGGCCAATGTTCTTTGCCCTGCCTGTAAGCTGTGGAATACAGGCCACGGTGCCAATGTCATGAGAGAAGCTGTGAGCCTGATGGGTGGATACGGCATTACTGAGGATTGCCCTGGATTCCTAGGACAGAAGTGGATGGATGCTCAGCTCGAGGCGACCTCTGAGGGCCCTGCAGCAGTCCAGAGGAGACAGCTCAGCATCACGATGACCAACCGTGTCTTTCTGGCGCTGTTCCGCAAATGGATTCGGGAATTACGGTTGATCGCAGGTGAGCGTCCAGGTACGGGAGCCTGCAATTTGGCTTCGGCTATGGAGCTGTGGCTGTGGACACTGAATCATCTGCAGCAGGCGAAGGATGCGGACGGGGTGAAACTTTATCGAGGCCAGCGACAGGGAGTCACCTTCTCCCTGGCCGATGCACTCTGCTGGTTGCTCGCTTCACGTCAGCAGATTCTCGATCTGATCGAGCTCGAGGAGAAGGGAGCTGAAAATCCGGCGGTCGCCGACAGCCTGGACAGTTATACGGGCTTCTTCTCTGATCTGTGCCACATCCAGGCTGCGAGTGCTTCTGGTGAAGTTGGGCGGATTTGTAGCGAGTTGGTGTATGGCTACAATCGGCACCCAGCCTGGGACAGTGCTGGTCGTGGTTCCTGTTTCGATCCGAATGAGCTCGAAGTTCTAGAAAGTGTCATTCCCGGTATATCCGGGACGGCTGATTCTTACAGTGATGTTGTCGAAGAAGATTTCGTGCCGAAAAAGGCTGGGCCCTGTGTCAGATTCGATGGCTCTGAGGATTATGCGCGGCTGCGGATGAAGATGGAAGGTTGTCTTACCGGATGTCGATTGGCCAAAGACAGAGCCGCTATGGCACTTTCAAAGGTAATGATTCCCGAAGCGCTCGACTATCCCGAGTAACGGTCCCGGACATGAGCTCTCCCGAAATGCTGGATTCTGAACGCCAGAGTATTGACCTAGACATCGTCTGTGTGGGGTTGGGTCCGGCGACCGGAGGCTTTTTGACAACGCTCTCCCGGGGACTTATCCGCGCAGACGGAACTCCCGAGATCGAAAGCAAAGTCATGCCCGGCATGCCGCTCCAGGTTGCCTGTTATGAACGGGCAGATGACATTGGTTTTGGAGTCTCGGGAATTGCGACACGTGCCCGAAGTCTCAAGGAGTCGTTTCCTGAGCTGAATGTTGCCGAGATTTCGCTGGCTGCGGAGATTACGAGCGAGAAGGTGCTTTATCTTCTGGATCCGATCGGTGCCGGCCGGAGATCTCCGACTCTTCGCATGGCCGACAGGATCATCAGAGCTCTCAAATGGCTTCCGTTCTTCGAAAAAGACGCTTTTGAACTCCCCTACATCCCTCCGTTTCTGAGGAAGGAAGGGGGCTTTGTTTTCTCGATTGGCCAGCTAATGCAGTGGGTGGGTGCCGACTTGATGAGCACGGGTACTGCGGTTATTTGGCCGGGGACACCGGTAAGCGGTCCCTTGATCGAAGGAGAAAACGTGGTTGGCGTCAGGCTTGTGGATCAGGGAGTCGACAAAGAGGGCCGACCTGCCGGCGGATACATGCCTGGAATGGATATCCGCGCCGCGCTGACTGTAGTTGGCGACGGACCCGTTGGACCGGTAGGGCGTCAGTTGGATGAGCATTTTGGCTTTCCTGAAGGAAACCAGCACACTGAGTGGGCTGTGGGAGCAAAAATGGTGATCGACCTGCGGGATGACGTCAGGTTGGAGCCTGGAACCATCTTCCACACCTTTGGCTTCCCCGAGCCTGAGATCTTTGGGTTCATGTATGCTCACACTGAATGCATCGTTTCTGCGGGGATTTTTGTGCCTTCCTGGTTCAAGAACCCGGCAAGAACCTCTTATCGATACTTGCAGCATTGGATGATGCATCCCTATTTCTGGCGCTATCTCGAAGGCGGGAGGCTCCGCTCGTGGGGGGCCAAGTCATTACAGGAGTCGGGCCGGAGAGGAGAGCCCTTCCTGGTGGGCAATGGATATGCGCGAATTGGTGAGGGTTCAGGCAGTACGAACGTGCTCACGGGTTCGGGTGTGGATGAGGCTTGGATGACCGGTAAGCAGTTGGCCGAAAGCGTCCTTGAACTGGCTAAGGCAGAGAAACAGTATACGAAAGAGAACCTCGAACAGACTTACGTGAAGAAGAGACGATCCAGTTGGGTGGAGAAGGAGGGCAGGATCGCCGAGAAGTCCCGGGATGGTTTTCAGCGCAGCGTCGTTCGCGGGATGATCGGGATGGTCCTGGCTGGGTTCACCGGTGGGAAGCTGACGTTGTCCGGGAAGAGCGGTAAGGACGAAGCTTCAACATTGGAGGACTATTACAGAGGGAAGATTCCGCCTGCTGAGCTTGATCGGATTCGTCGAGAATGCACTGAACAGGGGCTTCCCCTGCACGACGCCCTGATGCAGAAAGTCGGCTGGCCGGAGATTCCGTTCGATGGTCAGTTGCTCGTTTCGCAGCAGGACGCCCTCCTGATGGGGGGGAAGGTACAGGCTCCTGCTGGGTATGCGGACCATGTGGTCTTCCTTTATCCGGAGTTATGTGAGAATTGTGGTGATAAGATCTGCGTTGAGATCTGCTCGGGCCAGGCAATAGAGAGAGAACCTGAGGGCGGGGTCCGGTTTGATCGCGAGAAATGCGTGCACTGTGGAGCCTGCTTTTGGAATTGCTCACACTCGGTTGCTGCTGGTGAAGGGAAGAGCAACATAGAGTTTCGTGCGGGAGCAGGCGGCTTGCATTCAGCAGAGAACTGATGCGAAGGTTCTGCCTGACCAGTTTTCTGTTCTCAACTGTGGATCTTGAGAGATAGGTGACTACATTATGAATGGTGGGTATCAGATTGTCGTCTGTGGGAGTATCGTGCCGGATCCGCTCCAGACGTTGGAGCCCGTTGCCGGTCCGACAGGGCCTGCATTAAGGAATGAGATGATGTTGCCGGCAGTGCTTGACCCGTGGGCTGCACATGCTCTGTATGAAGCTGCAAACCTGGCGAAACAGCACTCGGGCAGCAAGGTTTGGTGGGTCGCTTTGGGGCCGAAAGCAAAGCTGCAACAGCTGATGATGAGTATGGCTCAGAAGGTACCCTTCGAACTCGTCGCGTTGGATGGCACGGCCAGTGGGTTCAGTGATTCGTGGGAGGTCGCTGAGGCGCTGGCAGGGGCTATCGAGTCGATTCCGGAGTTGGATCGTGACCGGCTGCTGCTTTTTGGAGGCTGGGAATCGGCCTCGCGCGGTACCGGCGTCACCATGCAGATGGTCGGTGAGCGCCTGGGGATTACCGATCAGTTTCAGGGAGTAGATGAACTCACCATCGAATCGGATGGGTCGCTGAGGCTGTTGGAGCGAGTAGAGGGGGGACATCACCAGGTTTCTGTGTGCGGTAGTCCTCCAGTTGTGGTTGGTTGGGCCACGGGCAGATTGCCCGAGCCTCCCAACAATCCACAGGTCGGCATGCTGAATATGCGAACCGTCATGCCTGCATTGCAGCGAGCTAAGCTGGTTCAGCTCAGTACGGAAGGCCTGACTTTTCATAGTGTCGATTTGCCCGAACAGCGTCGTGAAACAAGAATCGTCAGAGACAGTTCTGCGGATGAAATCGCACTCGAACTCGTCGATTGGATCAAGTCCGACTGAGAGGGTTAACACTTTAGGGGATGACGATGGAAAAGATCGTTGTATTACTTCATACAGAACCGGACGGAACGCTGAGCAGGCCTGCTCTGGAAGCGCTAACGGTGGTACGTTCGCTGGCTGCTGATTTAGGTTCCGAGTTTGCAGCAGCCCTGGTCGGTGAATCGGTGCAGGAGGCTGCCGGGCTTGTGGCCGGTGCAGGAGCCTCCAGCATTTATGCGGTTGAAGGATCCGATTTCCACCATGCCAGGTATACGTCGGATGCCGTAGCTCTGGATGCGCTTTGCCGGCGAGCCGCGGCCGATCTGGTGGTCGCACCGGGTACTTCCCGGTGGAATCGGGTTCTGCCCGGGATTGCCTGCCGTTTTGGAGGCCGAATCGACACGCACGTCTGTGACATCAATGTGGAGGGCGGGGCCCCAGTGGTCACGCGGTGGTATTACCGACAGCGCATGAAAGCTCGGATCGGAAGGACCCAGCGACCCTGGTTTATTGTCTGTGACCCTGGCAGCTTCTCTGCTTTTGAGGGGGAAGTGAAGGAAGTTCCAATCGAGCCCATTGCTACTCCCCTCGCTGAGACTGGCTTTAAGACAGAGGTGGTTGGATTTCAGAAGCCCGCTGAGGGAGGGCAGACGATTCGTCCGGATGCGGAGTTACTGTTTGTGGCAGGAGCGGGTTGGACAAAAATGCAGCCTGATGGAAACGCCAGAGTTGGGGATGCTGAGAGACTCATCCTCTCGTTCCTGAAATCGACGAGGGCCTCGCTGGGGGGCAGCAAATCGATGGTTGATCTCAGCAGTGAGGGGCAGGAGACACTTGCATTCATGACTCACCTGAACCAGATCGGACAGACCGGGGCAACACCGCGTCACCCGAAGGGTCTGTCAACCTGCTGTCATGGGGAGGAGCCCCACGTGGTTGGATGGCGTTTCATTACCGAGCGGAGAGCCGTCAATCTTGATCCAAATTGCGGATGGGCGCAGGGCAAGGCTGATGTGCTTTATGTGGGGGACGCCTTCGAAATAATCTCCAAAGTGAACGAGTTGTTGGCGGAGGGTTAGTCTTCCAGGTTGAAGGGAGTTCTATGCAGGCGGCTCATGACCTGGCTGAAAGTGTAGTTGTGTCTTTCTGAGGTCAGCCGAGCGAAACGCGCTTGCGGAGAAGGAAATGGGCATACTTCAAGGAAAAAAAGGACTGATACTCGGAGTCGCGAACGAAAGATCGATCGCCTGGTCCATCGCTCGTCTGGCACACCGTGAGGGCGCAACTTTGGGTTTCAACTTCGTCGGCGAAGCGCTGGAGAAACGCGTCAGGCCTCTAGCAGAGACCCTCGACGCGGATATCGTCGAGCCGCTTGATGTGACCAGTGATGCACAGCTCGACGCGTTTTTCTCGAAAGTCGAGAAGAAATGGGGAGGACTTGATTTCCTCGTGCATTCGATCGCTTTCGCAAATAAGGCAAGCTTACGGGGAAGGTTCATTGAAACAAGCCGCTCCGATTTCCATTTGGCTCTCGACGTGTCCTGCTATTCGCTGGTGGCGGTTGCGCGGAGGGCAGTCCCTCTGATGAAAGAAGGAGGGAGTCTCTTAACCCTTACCTACATCGGCTCGATCAGGGCTGTGCCAAACTACAATGTAATGGGGGTTGCCAAGGCGGCTCTCGAGTCCACGGTACGTTATTTGGCCTCCGATCTCGGGACTGAGGGAATTCGCGTGAATGCAGTCTCAGCTGGACCGATTAAGACGCTTGCCGCATCCGGAATCAGTGGGTTCAAAGAGCTCTTGACCAACTATGAAAAGGCAACTGCCCTGAAAAGGAACGTCTCTCTTGACGATGTGGGCAAGAGCGCTCTCTACCTGGTTTCCGATCTGTCTTCGGGTGTGACCGGAGAAGTTCATTACGTTGACGCAGGGTTCAGGATCAGTTTAGGCCTCATTAGGTGAATCGGTTATCGGTTATCGGTAAGAACTAAGAGGTCATCGGGGTGGAACCGGGGACATAGGGGTAGTATGCCTGGAAGCCGGGGCAAGCCCCTTCCCAAAACTTTGTCGTGATCAGTAATCGGTAAGTAAGCAGTAAGAAGTCAGGGTAGGCTGTGAACGGGTTCTAGCAGACCGGCTACCCCGATTACCGATCACCGATAACCGATCACCGATTACCGAGCTCAGCGGCAGTCGCCCCCATCTCCTCGGCTTTTTCGATCAAACCTTTTGCGTTGTAAAACATTGATAGACAAGTGTATACGTGGACGTTTTCGGGCTCGACTCCTTTGAACTGCTCGCCACGTTCTATCGCTTTCTCAATCTCCCCCACGTGGTAGTAACTCATCGCCAGGGCATGCAGGGCATCCCCGTATTCCGGGTCTTCCTCAACTGCTTTCTCCAACTCCTCGATAGCGAGTTCCATTTTGTCCTCGCTGAAAAAGTCCATGCCCTTTTGATAGTGGTCCTCTCTAGACATTTCGCAGGTTCCTCCTTGTTCAGTCAATTCGTTGTCCGTCAGTATCGTAGACGCCAACTGCTCCGAATGGCTTCAGCTGGTCTTCGATTTCCGACCTCTCACCTACGACTACGACTGAAGCCCGCTCCGGGCTGAGGAAACGCCTTGCTGTTTCCGAAACGTCCTGTTCCGTAACTGAATTGACCCGTGGAATGAAGTCTCCATAGTAATCGGCGGGTAACTGCTTCATTCTTCTACCTAGTTCCATAGAGCCGATTGAAGAAGGGGTCTCCATCCCGCGAATGAAGCTGCCGACGATCTCCGATTTGCATCGGTTCAGTTCCTCAGAGTCCGGCGGGTCATCCTGGAGCCCTTGCATCTCCCGGTAGATCTCTGTAAGAGTTTCGCCCGTTTTGTCATTATGGACACTGCAGCTGATCAACTGAACCCCACCCTGGCTGTAGCCGCGAATCGAGCTGTAGACTCCGTAGGTGAAGCCGCGTTTCTCCCTCAGATTAAGGAATAGACGCGCGCTGGCGCCTCCCCCCAGAACCTGACTCATCATCTGGAGATCGATGTACTGGGGATGATTCTGGGGAAGCGTTCGTAGTCCCACTAGAACGTTTGTCTGTACAGAATGCGGGCGGTGAACCAGGGAGATCGCCGGGCTCTGAGAAGGTTTTAAATGGGGGGAGTCCAGTTCCATTGGTGAACCGGCGTTCCATTGGCCAAGGGCGCCTTCAGCCTGCCGGGCAGCTTCTTCCAAATCTATACTTCCTGCAAGGAGAAGGAGGCTACCGTGACAGGTGAATCTGCTCTTGTGAAAATGGGCTGCTTGTTCGCGATCAAGTTGACTGAGGTGATCGAGAGAAAAACTGATTCGTGAATAGGGGTGTCCGGGGAAGAGTTCCTGAAATACCCGTTCGTTTGCCAGAAAGCCCGGGTCAGAACGCTCTGAAACGAGGTGACTGTGCCACCGAACCTTGACCTTCTCGAGTTCATGTTCTGGGAAAACGGGGTTGAGGAGAATGTCGGCGAACAGGTCGAGTGCTGCCTTCAGATTGGACTCGAGCAGGGTCATTGAGAGTAGGCAGTGCTCCATATATATCTCGGTCGAAAAGTCTATGGCAAGCTGATCGAGTTGTTCAGCGATCACACGGGAAGAACGCGACTTCGTGCCCTCTTTCAGCGTCTCCAGGGTGAATTGGGCCAGTCCGAAGTTGTTATTCGGGTTTGAAACTCTCCCAACCGGCAAGGCTGCCAGAATCGCAACCCGTGGGAGGTGGTGAGCCTCCACACAAAGAACCTGAAGGCCGTTGTCCAGCTGCGTCAGCGGAATCTCAGGGTAGTCAATGTTCCGGCTCGCACTCGGTTGTGGTGGCTGCGTGCTCATTGAGAAGCTCCTGGTTCGACGATTATCACGGTCCGATTCTCGCGCAAAAGATATCGCTGGACCGCCAACTGCACTTGTTCTTTCGAAACGGCTAAGAAACGCTCGAGCTGGCGATTGGCGAGATTTGGATCGTCGAAGAAGGAAGAGTATTGAGCCAGAAGTTCGCCCACGTGTGACACTCTTTCCATCTGGGCCACGAGCCGATGGGCCACTTGGTTTCGTGCCTTCTCGAGTTCAGCATCAGTGATCCCCGCTTCTTTGAATCGATCCAGCTCGTCCTCCATAGCTTCAAGGATCTTTGCCGGAGAAACGTCCTGTTGGATTTGGAACCAGACTCTGAACAACTGCGGTCCCCTGTAATGGTTTGAACCCGCTATCAATCCGGCAATCCAGTTGTTCTCGTAGACGAATCTCCGGTAGAAGCGGGAAGAATCACCATCAGCGAGGACAAGTCCGGCCATGGCAAGTGCATAGTCATCAGTGGATCCCATGGGGGGAATGTGATACCCGATGATCACTGCGGGAAGCACCGCCAAAGGGTCCGCCATTGATTCCAGTTTCTCCTCGAGCTGCTGAGGTTCGTCCAAGTCAGGGTGCTGAGCATTAGTGTTGTCTGGAATGCCCTCAAAACAATCGCGGATCTTGTCCAGCACTTCGGTTTGCACAATATCGCCTGTGATAACCAGAGTTGCGTTACCCGGGCCATAGTATCTACGGTGGAACTCAACAGCGTGTTCCAGTTTCGCCTCTTGCAGATCCTCAACCGAGCCAATGACAGAATGCGCGTATGCCCAGTTCTCGTAAGCCAGTTCATCGAAGCGAAGAAAGGCCGTGCCGTAAGGCCGGTTGTCGTAGCTCTGCTTCTTCTCCTCGATCACCGTCTGCCGTTGGTTTTGGAAGTTCTCAGGTGTGATGTTGAGGGCTTCCATGCGATCCGCTTCGAGCCACAGGATGAGATCGAGATAGTGAGAAGGAACGGTCTCATAATAGTTGGTGCGGTCTTTGTTGGTCGAAGCATTCCAGCGGCCGCCTGCACTATCGATAAGCTTCCCGTGTTCATTCTTGGCCAGATTCCTCGAGCCTTGAAACATCATGTGTTCGAACAGGTGTGCAAATCCGGAACGTCCCTTGGACTCGTAACCGGAGCCAATCAGGTAATGAAGGCTCAGATGCACGAGTGGGGTTCGTCGATTCTCTTGAAGAATCACCTTTAGACCGTTCGCAAGTTGATGCTCAGTGAACTTGAGGCGTGGGATTGAGGAAATTACCATGGGTTTGGTTTAGTTGGTTTTGACTCAGGTTTGTGGATGACTGAAAGCTCAGATTCCGTGTAGTGAATTAGTTTCTTAGCTCGAGCTCAAAGAACATCAACGGTTCTCCTGTAGAAGAGTTGAGGATTTCGGGAAGGTAGAGACGAAAGTTGGAGACCTCCCCTTCGTAAGGGCGCTTGTAGAAGATGATCCCATGATCCGAACTCATGGGTGCGATCACTTTCTCCCCAAAAGCCTTGTGTTTAAAGTCGTTATACATTTCTTCCTTGGCCACCTCTTTCGCCAGCATCTCTTTCGATGACGAGTAGTTGGACCGAGGCTTCTTCAGCTTGACCGCCAAGAGAACGTCAAGGAACGAAACCGTTCTTCTCTGAGATCCGTCCTCCACGATCAGAAAGATCGTTGCTTCATCAACTTTGATCGGGAATGGATTATTGTTCTGTATCACGATCAGAATCGGAAGGAAGTCTTTCTCATGCAGCTTTTTTTCGTCAAAGAGCTCCAAAGACTCTTCCTTCGTATCGGCCGCATGAGTTCCGATGGTTACATTCTGGAAGTCCTGATGTGACTCAAACTCGGAGGCGGCCTTTGGCTGAAGAGGTTTCACCTTGTATTTGGCGAAAACTGGAGCGTTTGCCACCCCAGACAGCAGGATGATCGTTACGGCCACGCGGACCCAGAATGAGCTCTGCATATTACTCATAATACCTGAATCCCCGATACCGTTGACCGAAAAGTCCTCCAAAGGCTGATGCAGTGCGAAGTCGTCAGGGTCAGGGGGAAGCGTTGCCTTCGGTGAGACCCATAGCCCATTTAACGGCTTCCAACCACATCTTTCTGATATCCGGATTCTGCCACACCTTGGGTGGATGGCCGAAACCGCAGTAAAAGACACGCCCGCGGCCGTAGTCACGGACCCACGTGATCGGGATCTCCTGGTAGTTGACGCCCTTCTTCTTCATATCCACTTTTGTGGTGTCAAGGCTCATCAAAACGCGAAAGTGCTCCGGGTTGAAATCCCGAGTCTGGTAAATCTCATCAAAGATCTGGAAGGTGGCAGGGAAGTGCGCCGTCGCAGGAAAGTCTCGATCATGAACCTTTACGGTGGCATCAAACTGATTCCAGGGATGGCCATCGAAATATCCCCCGAGCATCTCTCCATACTCCGGCCATTCGTAAAACGTATCGGTGGCGTTGTGGGCGCCTAAGAATCCCTTGCCATCATCCCTGATAAAAGAGAGCAGAGAGGCCTTCTGCTCCTCATCCAAGGGCAGTTCTCCCGTTGTCATGAAGAAAATCGCGTCAAAGAAATCCAGGTTCTTGGCATTCCCCGACAGCTTCTCCTTGGTGATGAGCTGCGTATCCGTTCGGATGTACGTATCCCAAATCCCAGATTCTCTGCCGAGTTCGTACATTGTGGCAAGAGCATCGGAGACCGAATCATGCTGAAACCCAGCGGACATTCCAACCGCCAACAGTTTCTTTTTTGAGTTGGCTTGCCCGAACAGGAATCCACTCGAAAGACAAGCAGTCAGTAAGAGTATAAGGAGTCGGTTACGGTTCATTGTCACCTCTCATTCCAGTGTCAATGATCGCACTGGTCAGGATTGGGTGCAACCGTAGTTTGTTGGGAAAACAAGAGGAAATATCTCGGAGTCTGCCGGGCAAAAAAAGTGTCCCAAGTGATATTCGCAGTTCGTCGGTTATTGCACTCTCCAGAGCCTTCAGACCTGATTTCACAGAAACCGTGCCCAAATGCTCCTTCCGGTAGCTCGCCTGAAACCTGATTTAGACTCCCGAAGAAGCCTTAGTCTGGCATTCAGACTGAAGCTATCCGAACTTAGTCTGCCAACTCAAAGGAAAAGGTATGACCTCTACCTTCGAGTAACGGCCTTGACTAAGCCGAGTACATCCAAGAGGCCACCGCTGAGTCGATACAAGACCAACTCGTTGGACTCAACCCAGACCTGCATTCAGATCCCAGACCGTGTTTCCAAGAGTTCCGAAGAACCTTCAGTTTTGGTCAGGGTTCGGTCGGACCAACCTCCCGCCGAAGCGAGCTTTCGATCCATCCTTGAATCGGTTTCCTCACGGTTCGAGTTGCCCCGAACCACGAATCTGACCGGCTCAAGGTTACAGCCCTGAGTCGCGCGACTGGTATGTTGGGTCCTGCTTCCAAGGAGGCTTCCGAAAAAACTCCCAAAGTTTTGACCTAACTCCAGCTTAATCCGCCAAACCAGTTACCTGGCTTTTTGAACTGGGCCTCAAATCAGTCTTGTCATCGTTGTTACCGAAGCAGCAACGATGAATCCAACCTCATTGAGGTCGCTGCCTCTGGGGTTCCGACTTACCGCGTCTACCCCTTGGGACGCTTCCAAGTATAGCCGTTTTGGAGGATCGAACAAGGAGAAAACAGGCTCTCGGATCGCGCACAAAAGATGTGCAATCCGACCGGAAGCGCCGCCCATGTGAGACTGCCTAAAATGCGTCATCAATGTCACAATTAATTCACAGAAGTTTTCCACAAATTGTGAAAAAAGTTCATTTGGGATTCTCAATTTGTCAAGTCCGCAAACGTCTCTTTGAACGTTTTTGTCGGAATTTTCTGCGAGATTTACTACCAAGGCACCAAAAAGATGTCACCCAGGAAAAGGGATGATTCTTATCGTCGTTCGTCGTTCGTCGTTCGTCGTTCGTCGTTCGTCGTTCGTCGTTCGTCGTTCGTCGTTCGTCGTTCGTCGTTCGTCG
>JAUVSF010000696.1 GCA_030597245.1 Acidobacteriota bacterium | reverse complement strand
GATCAATGATTTTCTTGAAGATTGTCATACTTCAATAGTGCGGGTTTTCTCGAAAAAGTAAAGAGGGGGGATGGGGAGGTAATCGGTTATCGGTTATCGGAAGTCGTTAGTCGGAGTGCGCAGTTACCCTCACTCGTGCTCGTGCTCGAAAACCTTCCTTAGATACGTTCTTGCCCTTAACGAACTTAGCGGGCTTTGCGTGAAATAGATCCGTCTCACGCCAAGAACGCAGGGAACGCAAACGTAAGGATCGACGTAAAGAAGTAAGAAGTAAGTGGTAAGTAGCAATCGGGCTGTCCTGCATCGCTTTAGCGAAGGAGGAACAATCGAAAATCGATCGTTCCTTTTCAAGCCAGGGCCAAAAAGGTTAGGATCTGATCTCATGGCTGAAGAGACTCCTCGTTCTGACCACATCAGGAGAGTGCTAAGCTTGATCGGCGCGTTCTTTCTCGGCGGAATCCTGGTCGTTGCAACCTTTGGCAAGGTTCTTGACCCGATTCTTTTGGTTCAAGAGATCAGGAACGAAGGACTCGACATCATCCTCTCGGCCAATTCAGTTGCTTTGATCGCTTTGGCTCTCGAAATGGGGCTGGGGGTGGCTCTGCTGCTGGGAATGCGGAATCTGATGGTCCTGATTCCGTCTTCTCTGCTGGTTGCATTCTTTCTTTTTTTGACTGGAAAGAACTTTTGGATGGTAGTGACCGGGCAGAGGGACAACTCGTTCGACTGTGGTTGCTTCGGTGTCTTTATGGAACGGACTGCGACTGAGGCTTTCTGGCAGGATCTGTTACTTCTTGTGCCGGCTCTGGTTCTCGCTTTCCTGGATCCAAGGGCTCTGTACGCGGCACTGTCAAGATGGAAGACGGGGGTCTCCCTATTGAGTGCCTTTGCAGTCGTTCTTTATACGGTCTTCGTCGTTGGCCTACCGGCAGAGTTGACGGTCGTCGAGGATCATGGCGCAGAGATTTCTGAGGGTCTGTTCATGCCGACCAACCAGTTTCTGGTATTTGTTGACGGAGAAGCGGATCAGGGAGCTGAGGTGTTCGAGTCCCCCATCACGCTTGAGTTCTTAGTGTTGCTCTCAGATTTCGATACGGCTTTGATGCTGGATGTGAAAAGCAGCTCGTACTCTTCGCTGGATCGCGGGGCGGTTCAACGAAGAAATGACACGGCAGTTGAACTGGATAGTGGGGTGGAGGCTGTTCCCCAGGGTTCATTCTCGTTGGGCGGGGAGGGTCTCAGCCTTGAATTAGGTGGGCGGGAGATCCAGCTGAAGGTTCCGTGAGATACGCTAAACTCTGTTCTACAGTTTGGATAAGAGCGAGAAAGTGATGAGTCAAAAGGATACGAATGACTATAGCAACACTCTTCAGTTGCCGAGAACCGGCTTCTCCATGCGGGCTAACCTGCTGAAGATGGAACCCATCCACCAGGAGAGGTGGGATCGGATGGGTCTTTTCGAGAGGACCTTGAAACTCCAGGCTTCCAGGGGAAAGTACGTTTTCCACGACGGCCCACCGTACGCGAATGGCCCCATCCATATGGGGCATCTACTGAACAAGATTCTAAAGGACTTGGTGGTACGCTCCCGGCTGATGAGTGGTTTTGCGGTTCATTATGTTCCGGGATGGGATTGCCATGGGCTTCCGATCGAGCACAAGGTGTTGAAGGAACTTGGCGAAAAGGGCAAAGGCCTGGGAACGCTGGAGATCCGGAAGCGGTGTCACGACTATGCCGCAAGATTTGTATCGCTTCAGTCCGAGCAATTGAAACGCCTGGGTACTCTGGGGGACTACGAATCGCCTTATTTGACGATGGATTCGGCCTACGAGGCGGCAGTACTCGAAGTCTTTGGTCAACTGGTAGGGGAGCAGCTGGTGTACAGGGACGTCAAACCCGTTCACTGGTCAATTGCCAATCAGACGGCTCTGGCAGAGGCCGAACTCGAATATTATGACCGTACCGACACCAGCATCTATGTCCTGTTCGCGATTGAGAAACCGGAATTGCTTCCCTCGTCAATGAAACTGCCCGACGGGGAAGGCGCGAACCTGATGATCTGGACTACGACCCCCTGGACATTGCCGGCCAACTTGGCCGTGGCGGTCGCTCCGGGAGCTGATTACTCACTGTTTCGCCATTTGAACGAAGGTGAGACTCAGTACACGGTGGTGGCAGAAGACATGGCCGGACGAGTCTTTTCGTTGCTTGAAGGCACACAGCCGGAGCGGGTTGGCCGTTGTTCCGGGAGGGAATTAGTGGAGTCTGGTATCGCCTACCGTCACCCATTTGTGCCTAAACGAGGTGTCGTCGTGTCTGCCGATTACGTGACGATGGATGATGGTACCGGGTTGGTTCATACTGCCCCTGGCCATGGAGCGGAAGACTACTTCACCGGGATTCATGAAAACCTGCCAATCTACTGCCCGGTTCAGGCAGACGGAACGTTTGACGATACAGTCCCGGATTGGCTCGAGGGAGTGGATGTGTGGACTGCTAACAAAATAATCGTCGATCGTCTCAAGGAGAGTGGTCACCTCT
>JAUVSF010000305.1 GCA_030597245.1 Acidobacteriota bacterium | reverse complement strand
GTCTTTCCACTCCCTTTGATGAAGCGTCCATCATCATGGAACATAGCCAGGTAATGCCCCTTGCCAGTCATGAGGGGCTCGACAAAACCCATCACAACGATCCCACCCCAGTCGCCCACGGGTTCAAGTCCAGACCAGTTCCTTCCGTCATCCCCACTCACCGCCAAACGCGCTGGATAAAGGCCTGACCAGATGATCAGATGTCGTACCCCCGAAGGATCCACGACACGGTGAATGGTCGGCACCTCCTGACTGGTTGCCCAATTCTCCGGTGTAGGCAGTCGCCGAGACCATGTCTGGCCACCGTCTTCGGATCGCTTCATTACGATCGCGCCCCGGCCGTGTCCTTTCGGATATACCGCGTAGATCGTCCTGCCGTCTTCCAGAAGGCAGGTTGTCACATGGCCGAGGTACTGGCCTGCTTCCCTGTCCACAATGACCTGACGATGAGTTTCTCCATCCAGGTCAATCGTCGGAATGGTGACCCGGTTCATAATCTCCGCGTCTTCTTCCGCAGCCGTTCCACGAAGCGCCAAAAGTTCCTTTCCCGCGACCTGAGCAGGGCTGGCCGAAAACAGGAGAATTAGAAGAGAGAACGATAGAAAAGGGCATTTCTTCATTCGATGGGCCTCACGATTAGTTTCGGATCAACGAATTGTATCGCACGATTCCCCAATGCTGAACTCAGATGGTCCGAAATAGTGCTGATTCGGAATTGTCAAGAGCCCTGAAGTCCCGCGGTCGCCCCTTCAGCCCTTCTCGTACCCCTGATCACGCCGGCCAACGGTCCCCGATGAAGAAGTCTCTTCCGGCGTGAGATAGATAAAGAGTCCAGAATGAAAATCTTGAACCAGACGCCGAAAACCGTTCCCTGCAGGTGACCCTGACGCGGGGGTCCGGTATACTCCCAGCACCGTGTATTCCTCTAAAGACCTGCTCGAAACCTTAGTCGAGGAAGCTCTTCAGAGTTTTCGCGATGTTTCTTGTGGCGGTTTCCTGGAGGTAGAATCCAGAATCGCTTTCTGCCTGAACCACGACAAGAGAGCGGAAACTTCGGAATGGTCCCGCCGGTTTAGCCGCAAAGGGCTCAAGGCAGATGTCGTGGCCAACGAGATCCACCGTTTGATCGAACTCAGCAAATGGTCCAGTCAGCCATCTTCGATTCCATCAGCTTCTGAGCTAGACTTCATCCAGCCGGATTTCGAACAACTGTTGCATGTGCTGAAGATAGTCACCGAACAGACTCGGTATGACTTCAGCCGAGTAGTGTTGGCCTCGAGTGAAGGTGAGGTCCGGTTCTTGGAGGTAGCCGATACCATCGAGTTCCAGGCTGAGCTGGGAGAGGCGCTCACGACCGGGTTTCTTGCCTTGGGACTGCTCGGGTGGCAAATGGATGAAGGGATCTTGCAGGCGCACAAATTGATTTTCAGGTGGCATGCCGATCCGAAGCTCAAGGAGCTATTCGACAGGCTTTGTGAAGCAGGCGCCAAGAGTGTTACCGAGGAGATTGAGGGGCTGCAACGGAAGGAATAGGGCGGAATCGGTGATCGGTGATCGGTAATCGGTGACCTTAAGAGATTTACACGGCACCAAGGACACCAAGTCTTACACCAGTCAAGTTTCGTCTTCTGACTACTTTCTACTTCTTACTCCACCCCGCTGACCGATAACCGATCACCGATAACCGGTTCGTCGTTTGTCATTCGACATTTGACATTTGTCATTTACCACATTGTCCCTTGCCGCCTGCTGGGATAGAATGATCTTAATCATACTCGTAGCAACACTCGGCCCTTGAGCACTCCACATTGAGCTCCAGCTTCGAGCCTGACTGAGTCTTACGAGGAGGTAGCATGAGAGAGCTAATTGAAGACATCGCCAGAGCATTGGTAGACAATCCCGAGCAGGTGAGCGTGACTGAAATAAAGGGTGAGCAGACCATAGTTCTCGAACTGCGTGTGGCCCAGCCTGATATAGGTAAGGTCATCGGAAGAAACGGTCGAACAGCCAGGTCCATCCGCACTATCCTGGGTGCGGTCGGAATGAAGCTTCATAAACGCTTCGTTTTAGAAATCCTTGACTAGGCGATTGAATCCGTCTCTGTAGGCCGATTCCGAGTTATCAAAGGGGGGCACAGGTTGGGCGCGAGTCTGTCGAGGCACGCCCCGCGTAGTGTGAAGCCGATGTCTGGGTGAGTGCATTCTAGAAGAACGGCTTCATTATTGGCGATCCGTCCTTTGGTGAATATGCGGCAGTTCTTTGGGAAAATGGGGCTGATGTTTGGAATTAGGGGGACGGTACGTGCAATTTCGCCCCCGGCTGTGGTCTGCTGTAGATGATGAGGTGAATGAACTGCGGACAATTTGGGCAATCTTTCAGTCGGCTGAAAGCCGGCTTGACAGGTACGAACTCAGAGAAAGAATTCGGGTGAAGCACCTCTTTATTGTTTTCAACTGATTAAGAGGAGGGAGATCAAGTCATGAAGGTCGATCTTCAAGGAGTGAAGAGCCGTCTCGAACAAGAGATCCAGCGATTGGATCAACGTAAGGCCAAGATTCATGATCAGATAGCACAGATTGAGGCTGCACAGAGAATTGTAAGTGAACTTGCGGAGACAGAGATCCAGCAGGGCGTTCATGCCGAAGAGTCGGCAGGTTCAACCAATTCCGAAGGAAAGTCCTGGTTTAAAGGTCACTGATGCGGTTGCCGTTTAAACACGGAGCGAAATCTTTCGGGACCACAACCTGGTTCTCCATCGACAATTAGATACGCGGGACTTGTGAGGGTGAAAACCAGGTGCTCACCCCGAGAGCTCACAGCGCAACGCGGGAGCTCTTCTCAATGCGTACGTACATGTTCTGAAAGCCGAACCATGGTCCCCCCCACTACTGAAGGCTCGGTAATCACTTCTCCATTCAACAGACGTTGGACACTCTCCAGGTTTGACCCGGCAAGTTGTCAACGGCCGCGCCCCCCCTTCGCCGCCTTCCGGATTTCCATTTCAGCGCGTTTTTCAGCATAATGCTGATAGATTTTCTGATAATTTGTTTTCTTAAGAAAGGCAGGCGCGAGAATGCTTCAGCTGAAAAGAGGATTCAATATTCTCTTCGAATTGGGTGGAATAAAGTCTCACAGGCAAGTGCATGAGTTGCTCGAACAAAGGTTGGATGCTGAGAATCTGAACAAGCTTAAACGGATCGAGAACGATTGGGCGCTCCTCAAGATAGCGAACTCAATTGCCATGACGGATCCCGACAACGTCTTTGTAAACACTGGTTCTCCAGAGGATGTGCAGAGAATCAGGGAGCTGAGCTTGACGGGCGGAGAAGAGCAACCCCTGGCCATAGATGGTCATACTGTACACTTCGACCTCCCCGAGGAACAGGCCAGAATCGTAGATCGGACCTACTACATCATCAATGAAGGTGCGGACATAAGCATCATGGCGAAGAAGATCTTAAGAGAGGAGGCATTAGAGTACCTCAGGGAGCATATGTCGGGGATCGCCCGAGGGAAGACCCTCTTTGTTGGGTTCTACAGCCGGGGGCCAATTGGAGCCAAAGCAGCGCTTCCTGCCATGGAGATAACTACCTCGGCGTATGTTATGCACTCGGCGAGTATTCTCTACCGAAACGTATTTGAGCAATTCGACGATGAGGTCGTTCGTGCCGGCTACGTCATCACGAATCTCCACTCCGAAGGTCTCAACCGGCCGGAAGATCTTCCGAACGCTCGAGTTTTCATGGATAGGAGTTGGCAGGTCACCTACGCCGTGAACTGTACTTACGCTGGGAACACCTTGCTCCTCAAGAAAGGTAACCACCGCTTCGCGGTTGATCTGGCCACCTATTACAAGAAGGGCTCGGAGCTCTCCGAACATATGTTCATCACGGGGCTGACAGGGCCGGGAGGTCGGAGATCCTATGTTGCAGGTGCGGCGCCATCGGGATGCGGGAAAACCACAACGGCCATGGTCGGAACCGATTTTATCGGGGACGATTTGGCCCAGCTCTGGATTGATCGGGATGGATCTCTTCGGGCAATCAACCCTGAATGCGGCATTTTCGGCATCGTCAGGGACGTCAACAGAGATGGTGACCCCCACCTCATGAAAGCACTGCGCGAAGAGGGCGAGGAGGTCATTTTCTCGAATCTTCTGGTGGAAGAAGGCAATGTTCCGCGTTGGGTCGGTGACGGTGATGACCCGCCCACGAAAGGTGTGAATTTCCAGGGGGAATGGTGGGAAGGAAAGACTGATGAGAACGGGAACGCGATCCCGATGTCTCATCCAAACGCGAGGTGCACGCTCTCCTGTGAAGCGATCGGAAACTACAACAAGGAGGCGGGTGAGGATCCAGCCGGTGTTGAAATAAAGGTCATCACATACAGCGGACGAGATAGCGATACGATGCCCCCGATTGTAGTAGCAGAAGGCCCGGATCACGGCGTGGTTATAGGAGCTTCGATCCTCTCGAAGGCGACAGCGACGGAAGTGGGCGTATCGGGCGTCAGGCGCCAACCTTGGGCCAATGCACCCTTTATTCCCGGCTCTCTGGCTGAGTACATGGATGCTCAGTTCATGTTCTTCCATTCTTACCGATTGCGGAAGAAACCGATTATGGCCGGCCTGAACTACTTCCTCACTCAAGGCGCCCGTGGTGGTGAAGGGGAGCAGCTACTCGGTGAAAAGCGCGACGTTAAGGTCTGGATGAGTTGGCTCGAGCTCCGGGCCCACGGTGACGTCGGAGCGATCAGGACACCCATCGGATACATTCCGAAGTACGAGGATCTGAGAGATCTTTTTGTTGAAATCGACAAGGAGTACCCGAAAGAGCTGTACGATAAACAGTTCTCCCTCTATGTGGACAGTATTCTGGGAAGGATCGCGCTTCAAGAAGATGCCTACCGTGCAGAAAGAGGCGTTCCGTGGAGGCTGTTCGAGATCTACGATGAACAGCGGATCGAACTGAAGGCCCTTAAAGAGAAGTACGGGTCCATCGTTTCGGTCGAACAGCTCGAAGCTGAGGAGAACGGCGATTGATGATGCCTGGGGTTGGTACGAAAATCGTCTTTGGGGAGAGCATTCAATAGTCCAGTTCCATCGTCGCAGGACGTATTGGAAATACTCGCTTCGGCAGTCCGGTTCTGAGTAAGATTCAGCAGGACCGGACAACACAACTCAGACTGAAATGGCGGCTTGAAGCATCGCCTTCGTATAGGCCACGTTGTAGACTAGGCCAGTATAGCCGCCACCGCCAGGATAGTAGGGATCGAATCCAGGAAGTTCTCGATCAGCGTCGAGTGCCCGGGGATGCTCCGGGTACATTGCACCTGAATACTTCAGCCGTACCAACTCTCTCATGACGGAGAACATGTCCACTTCGCCCTCATCGGGGAAAACCTCGGTATACTCAACGGATGGTTTCCGGACGCGGACGTTACGATAATGGACATGGTTAATGCGGTCCCGCTCGCCAAAGTAACGGCACGCCTCCACCGGGTCCTCGCCAAGTTCACGAGTTACGCCACAGTCATAGGTAATGCCGTTAGAAGGGCTATCAACGATTTTGATCAGCCGCTTCCATCCGTCGAGCGTGGCCATGATTTGCCCGGATCCACGGGTGAGTGGGACAGGCGGATCGTTCGGGTGGAGAGCCAGCCGTACGCCGGACTCTTCAGCTACTGAGACAACGGCCTTCAGGAAGTAGGTGATGTTGCTCCACATTTCCTCGAGGGTGTGGACGCCCTTCTCTGGAATTGGGGGCAAGTCTTTTGCCCGATCATAGTTGTATGCAGTCATTCCAGCGCCTCCTCGTCCAGCCTCTTCATAGTAGCCTTCCGTCAGGCGATGCGCATAGAAGTTGTATTCGATGACCGGTAGCCCCACCTTTCCAGCAGCGCGGATCGACTGGTTTACCTTGTCGATCTCTTCGTCACGTCCGGGTCGTCCGTAAAGCGTGTTCGGAAATCCTCCGACCATCATGTTCGCGATGATCAACCCGTTCGCTCGGAAACGCTCCATTCTGGTTCGGAGTTCCGGCTCCTTCCAAGGGATGCGCGGCCCACCCATCAACACGTGATCCACACCGATTTG
>JAUVSF010000134.1 GCA_030597245.1 Acidobacteriota bacterium | reverse complement strand
TTTCCATTCCCCGTTGCGTTTCCTGAGCCCCGCCTCGCGGGGCGATATGTGCAGAGCCCAGGGCGAGTGCCCGACGAAGGAGGGCCAGCCCTGGGTCGCCGGCGATCCCCTCACAGGAGTCCCGCCTTACGGGACGGCATGAATCTCGCTGATCCGCCCTCTGTAGGATTCCTGGGTGGCTGAATCTGTGCGTTTCTGTTGACAACGGGGTGAATTCGACCTGGCGCCTTCCCCTCACAACCGTTGTTCAACAACTTACAGCCATTTCCCGCGGTAAACTCCTGCGCTCACCTCTCGCAATCCGCTCTGCGACAGCCTTTCCCCACAGCGCGATTGCCTCGCAATTCTGCCGGCGATCCTTGAGCGATGCCCAGGAAGCGGAGATACTCTTTTAAATATTGTTTCCTGATATGGGCCAAGCTTCCCATGCTTATCAGGAACTACGCGTGAACTACGCAAGTCGGTGATAACACCAAGTTCCCCCGGTCCTTTCAGGTCAAATTCCACTGGTTCCGCTGACAGGTGCACTCCTCGACATGAAGCTGAAAGGATACGGCTACGCGATTATTGGTGGCGCGGGTCCCGCTGAATTCTACAGAGAGGCTGTGGGTGCCGAGGGTATTTCCAATTCCACATCCGGCCTGTGGAAGAACTGGGTCGAGAGTGGAAATGTGGATGAGATTCCTGAACTTGCTGAGTACGACTAGCAGACTAAGTTGTATGGACTCATCTTCATTATGTCCTGATGATCTGAGAGGATCTCAATCAACCCTACTCGTCCCCCAGGAGAATATATTCTTCGGGTGATGCTTCAAGTATCCGTTTACCTGACTTCTCGACCCCGATTTCCTCAATCCAGAGACGCACTTTCTCAGGGACATCCGGTCGGAGACACAGAACCACAGAAGTTCCCTTCTTGGTGTGGAAGGTAGCTCTTCCAATCGGACCTTTTGTGACTGTCAGGTTTCGTTTCCCGGTCGTACAACCTGAGCCCAGCTGGATTCCATCAATCAAACAGGAGGGTGGCGGAGTCAGTGGGCTTTCCACTTCAACCGTCATGTCGAAATAGCCCGGGCTGTCCAGCAGGTCCCTGGCCATCAGGCCCATTTTGTAGCCGAGGACGACATAAGGACCGATATGGCCGTGAAACTCCTCAATCCTCGTCAATTCAGGAGTTTTCACTTCCACTTCCACCATCCCTGAACCTTCACGATGATTGTGATCCTGAAGCGTCTCCTGTGTATCCGTCTGGCCACAGCCCGTGACCAATACAGCACAGATCAAAACAAGCCAGTGTCGCATGCCGCCCTCCGTCCTTCTGTTACTGTTACCTAACGCCACTATACGGCTTCATGAGTTCAGTTCCACTTGAAGGAGCCACCCAGGTCCAGCCCCACCATCCAGATTCGTCCCGGCATGGGATAACCGGGGCGAAATTCATACAGTGAATCCGTTAAGTTCTCTCCCGCCACAAAGATCTGGATTCGACGGTTGACCTGGCATCCCAGGCGACCATTGAGGAGAAAATAGGCATCGATTGTGGCCCCTGGACCCGGGAATCGAGGATTGAGCACATGTTGCTCGTCTACCCACTCCGAGTCGAAATTCAATCTCCAGTGACGTCCCATCCTCAGGCTGGCGCCCGCCACCCACGTCCACCGGGGCGCGTAGGGGACATTTGACGGATTCGTGTTCATGTAGTTGCCACCCAGATACAAGATAAGAGTATCAAGTGGCATGGCTTCCAGATTGATCTCTGCGCCAGTCGTTTTGTAGTCACCAATATTGGCGAAGAGAGGTGGCGGCGGGGGAGGAGGCACGAACCTCAAGGCATCTTTCACGTCATCGTAGAAAAAGGAAATCCCCGCCTGGAACTGTTTCGAGAAGGAGTGAGTCAGGCCAATTTCGTAATGATCCAGCTTCTCCGCCCGCAGGTCCTTCCACTGGTCGCCTCTTCCCCAGTCGCCGTAAAAAATGGCACTCCACACGCCGGGAAGGTTGAACCCGTGAGCGTAGTTAACGTGAACCTGAGACCTCTTCCACTCCAGCTTCAGTCCGGCTTGAGGTCCCCAGTTGTTGCCGAAGAAGCGACTATTGTTAAAACGTACGCCTGCCGATGGGGTTATTTTCAAATCATCACCGAAGACATGGCTGTACATTACGTAAGGGGCGCTATTACGAAAACTCAAATCAGTTTGTAGGCGATCACCAGATTGCCATCTCTCCACAAAATCACCACCATAAGTGTCGTTGTCGTAGCCAAACAGGAGCTCACCTCTTTCCCAAGGCAGGTACTGCTCTCTGAATCGGAAACCGTAGTTGTCGTAATTAGTAACACTTTGAAACGGCTCATCCACATCACGATCCCACTGAAACCAGTCTCCTAAGCCGTTTTCGTAATAGAACTTGAAGGAACCCTCCCATTTGCCGTAGGAGTGAGACAACTTCACCAGATAAAACTGATCATTGGTCTCGTAGCGTTCGGTTCGAGGTGGTGGCGAAACACCAACCTGTCCCGGGTCGTTGGCCCAACCATCTGAGTGACTGATATGAGTTGTCAAGCTCCAGGCTTCGTTCAGAGCTACGCCCAGGTTCCCATACAACTGGACAATCCTCCCATCTGCCTTTTCGCGATGCCCGTCGCTTCGGCGGTAGCTTCCCGTCAAGAAGAAGTCCCATCGATCCTTTCTGCCACCGAACTCTCCTTTCTGGACAAGGGTATTGTATTCGCCGAAAGAGCCCTGGTATCGAGCTTGAAAACCTACTCGCTTAGTGCGTTTGGGGACCATGTTCACGGCCCCAAAACTCATATTCCCGAAAAGAACCGGCTGGGCACTCTTATAGATGTCTATGTGGTCGGCCTGATCTATACCGACAGTATCCAGCAGTGGATGCGTCCAGACGCCGACGAAGCGTGGAATTCCATCCACCATCGTACTGATCTCCGCTCCCGGTCTTCCCGAACCGTGTCCCCGGATGAAGACGGCTCCTCCGCTAGCCCCGCCGTAACTTCCGATTATGTTGTAGCGGGAAATACTAACGCCAGGCACCCTGCGCAGAGCCGAAGCCAAATCCTGGGCATTGAGATCCTGGATCTGTTCGTCGCTGACGGCACTGATAAGACTACCGTAACGATCAACGCGGTTACCCTCGATAACGGGAGGTGCTACCACTCGGACCCGAAACTTGACCTCCGAATCCTCTTCCTGATCCTGGGCCTCTTTCCCAGTCTCTTCCTCTTGAGCCGTGGCCAGAGGAGGAAGCATGCACATAAGGACTATCCACACCCGAAATGGATGCTTCTTTTTCCTCATTTCTCTCTCCAACACTCATACTCAACGGTATTACGATTGTAAGGAAGATAATACTGGCGGTCAAGGGGGCGGGATTCTGTGAATTAGGCAGACGGGATTTCTAGCGGAGCCCCCTTCCCAGGGAGGCCAGGCTCAGCTCCCCTTTGAGAACCCCTTTCAGCTGCCGGATCGTGTGTCCTAGTTCTGCGATCCGGCTTGCACGTCCCCTGACCAAAATGGCTTCCACGCAGATATGTTCATCCAGGTGTACGTGGGTGGTGGCGAGAATAGCACCCTCGAATTGATGTTGTAACGCGGTCAGCTTCTCAGTTAGGCCTCGGCGATGGTGGTCGAAGACAATTGTAATGGTCCCTATAACTTCTTCGTCTTGCTCCCACTCTCTGTCCACCAGGCGATTTCGGACTAGGTCTCTTATAAACTCCGAGCGATTTCCGTAGCCGCTTTCATGCAGCAGCCTCTCGAGATGCTCGAGGAGTTTGCGGTCGATTGTGAAACTCAGTCGAATCAGATCTGACATCACTTGGGTATATGGCTAAGGCGCGGCCTT
Source organism: Acidobacteriota bacterium (assembly GCA_030597245.1). Lineage (GTDB taxonomy): Bacteria > Acidobacteriota > UBA6911 > RPQK01 > JAPXNP01 > JAUWTT01. The sequence continues at coordinate 6,094 of JAUVSF010000134.1, read as the reverse complement.
GTCAATAAAGCATTCTATTTTGAGGGCAAAAGGGGGAGTCGAATAGTGCTGTCAGCGATTCTCGTAGATCATTTCGATTTCCCCGTTGAGAAACTCACGCAGGCTGCTTCCTCAAAAGCTCGAGGCGTTCCCGGCCACGCTCAACAGGTCCAAGCCTCCTCTGACGCAATCTTCTGGGGCGATGTCCCCGTCTACAACCGCTGAAGAGCTAGAGCTCTTCCATCCTTCCAATCCCTGTGTGCCTGTCTAGCCTCCACTCCAGGTTGTCACCGGTGCCTCTTGTCCGGGTGCAAGACAAGAACAGCAGAGCTCACCTGCAAGGTCGCAATTTGAGATTGGCCATCCGTGTACTCTGCGTCTGAGTTGTGTTCTCATCATCCCGGGAGTGTACGTATGAGCAAACCAGTAGAGAAACTAGTACAAGGGTCGTATCAAGAGATTGATATGCCGGCCGAAGCAAAAACCGATAAGCCCCCCCCACGTGAGAAGAGGATGACAAAACGGCTCGTTTCACTGGATGCCTACCGGGGAATGATCATGATCTGTCTCATTTCTGTGGGTTTCGGTCTGTCTGCTTTTGAGGGGCATCCCTACCTCGGATTTCTCTCAACTCAAGTAGAACATGTCCGGTGGCAAGGGATGGTCTTCTGGGACCTGATTCAGCCGGCGTTTATGTTCATGGTCGGAATGGCGATGCCATTCGCGTACACGAAACGGAGATCACTGGGACTATCACACCGGAAGATTTTCTATCACGTCATTCAGCGTGCGGTGGTCTTGATTGTCATAGCCAACGTGATTGGCACCATCCATCGCGGTGAACCTGGCATTGGCTTCATTAATGTCCTCAACCAGATTGCCATCGGGTATTTCCTGGCGTTCCTTGTGATAGACCGAAGCTACCTGGCACAAGGTCTCACAGCGGCAGGCATATTACTACTTTACTCAATAGCCTGGATGCTCTATCCAGGAAATGGTCCAGGTGGTCCATGGGAGATGAGTGTTCAGAATCTTGGTGGAGATTTTGACATGTGGCTGCTTGGAAGAAACTACGGAGGCTTTTACGTCGGGTTAAATGCTATTCCTTCGACTGTAACGATCCTTTTAGGGATGATGATTGGTCGAGTGGTGGGTAGCACTCAGCCTCCAAAGCGGATCCTGCAGATTCTTGCTGTGGCGGGGATCTCCGGGATAGCCGTGGGACTCGTGCTCAGCCCAATAATCCCAATCATAAAGCGCATTTGGACGGCCTCTTTCACCCTGTATTCGGCTGGATTTGTCATCTTCGGTCTACTCCTGGTGTACTGGGCTGTTGAGGTGAAGAAGTGGACCCGTTGGACCTATATACCTGTCGTGGTTGGTATGAATTCGATCTTTGCCTACATCATCTTTCAACTGGCTAGGGGTTCGGTCGAAGACGCCGTGATGGCCTTCATCCGTCCCCTGGTTGAAGCCCTGGGACCTTGGGGCTCAGTTTTACATTCCCTGCTGAGCCTGGCAATTATCTGGTATGCCCTGCGGTTCTTCTACAAGCGCAGGATATTTCTCAAAGTCTGAGGATATAAAGTCTGGGAACTTAACGGGATTCCCGAAAAATATGGAGGAGCAATATGGCTGATGGGAAGTTGAATGTCGCAATCATAGGATTGGGTTTTGGGGCGGAATTTATTCCGATTTATCAATCCCCTCCTGCGACAAATATGTATGCTATCTGCCGCCGGTCGAAAAAGGGATTAAGCGAGATAGGCGATGCATTCGGTATTGAAAACCGATACACCGACTATGCCGACGTTCTGGCTGATCCTGCGGTTGACTTCGTACATATCAACTCACCAATTCCCGATCACGGCCCGATGTCGATTGCAGCACTCAAAGCCGGTAAACACGTCATGTGCACCGTTCCGATGGCAACTACGATCGAGGAATGTGAGGCGATAGTCAATCTCGTCAAAGAGACAGGACTAAAGTACATGATGGCTGAAACGGTGGTATACAGCCGTGAGTTTCTGTTTATCAAGGAGTTGTATGAAAGTGGTGAACTGGGAAAGATTCAGTATATGGCAGCGTCACATCCACAGGATATGGAGGGCTGGCCGGAGTACTGGGAACACATGATACCGATGCACTATGCCACACATGTCGTTTCACCGGTGCTCGGATTGGTCGAAGGCCGCGCTGAGTACGTCTCCTGCTTCGGCTCGGGGACCATTAATGAGCGCGTCGCTGACAAATCCGGCAACTCTTTTGCTGTCGAATCCTGTCATGTCAAGATCAAGGATTCAGACATTGCCGCACATCTATGGCGGTTCCTTTTCGACACAGCCCGTCAGTATCGGGAGAGCATTGATGTTTACGGTACGAAGAAGAGCTTTGAATGGGCACTTATCGAAGGGGAAGAGCACGTTGTTCATACTGCAAAGAAACCCGAATCTGAAATTCCCGAAAGGGTTACGGTGCCCGACTATGCTCATTTGCTGCCAGAACCGATTCGAAAATTCACACAGGCTGTTCATGATGAGGATCACCTGTCGTTTATCCAGGGAGCGGGGCATGGCGGTTCCCATCCACACATGGTCAACGAATTCGTTTCGTCCCTGACAGAAAACCGTGATCCTTGGCCTGATGTGGTTCTCAGTGCGAACTGGACATGTGTTGGAATTTGCGCTCATCAGTCGGCTGAAAAAGAGGGTGAAATCGTGAAGTTGCCGGAGTTTACGTTGGCCGATTGAATCCGCAGGAGGAGACCAAGAATACCGGGAGATGTGCCATGAAATTTGAAAGACGTGATTTCCTGAAGATTTCGGGCCTTGGAATGTCCATAAGTCCAAATGCCTTAGCCTCCATCGGCCCCAATCCACCAAACTACCGTAACGGTCTACCTGAACGCCCGTTTAACAGCTCATATTCAGGTCCATACCTGAACAGAGTTGCCTTTCCGATTGGGGGGATAGGTGCGGGAATGATCTGCTTTGAAGGCACCGCTTCCTTTTCCCACTTTTCATTGAGGAACAAGCCTGACATTTTCAATGAACCCTGTACCTTTGCAGCAGTCGCGGTTTCCGGTCGAAAACAGGGCGCGAAGGTTCTTGAAGGTCCGGTTCCCGAATGGAAGATCTTTGGACTCCAGGGGACCGGAAATGGCGCTGCCGGCACCAGTTTTGGATTCCCACGTTTCGAAGAAGTCGAGTTTAAACCTCATTTTCCGTTTGCTACCGTTCATCTCCGAGAAGACGGATATCCATTGGAGATTGAAATCACCGGATGGAGCCCATTTATCCCAGGGGACGAAGATAATTCAAGCCTGCCGGTCGGGGGACTTGAATACCGATTCAGAAATACTTCTTCGTCGAAGGTCAAAGCCACCTTCTCTTACAATGCCAAGAATTTCATGGCCATCGGAGATGAGGGTGGCTCCATTCGATCATTTGACAAAGGTTTTGTCCTCTCTCAAAAAGCGTTGAAGGATGAACCGGCACATGAGGGCGAATTTGCTGCTTTCCTGCTTGAGGATTCACCTGAGATCGACCACTGCTGGTTCAGAGGAGGATGGTGGGACTCTCTGACTATGACCTGGAACAATATCAGCCAAAACAGGTCCATTCGAAGAGCCCCGGTGGAAGGCCCTGCTCCAGGTGCATCGCTCTATGTCCCGTTTGAATTGGATCCGGGGAAAGATCGAACAGTTCGACTCCTTTTCGCCTGGTATGTTCCCAAGACAGAGCTTCGTTACGGAGAAGATCCGGACGATGCGAACGAACCTGAAGAGTGCTCGGGCACAGCTTGCTGTGATAACCGCAAATTCCACGTGCTATGGTATGCCGGGCGGTTTAAGAATATCGAAGAAACGGCCAACTACTGGCGGGGTAACTATTCGGAACTTCACCGGAAAAGCTCTCTGTTTCGAGATACGTTTTTCGATACCGACCTTCCTCCGGAAGTCGTAGAAGCGATCGCTGCGAACTTGACAATTCTCAAATCACCAACCGTTCGGAGACAGTGCGACGGCAGGCTTTGGTGTTTTGAGGGCTGTGGGGATACTTCGGGCTGTTGTCACGGTTCCTGCACCCATGTATGGAACTATGCGCAAGCTATCCCTCACTTGTTTCCACGGCTGGAGCGTAGTCTCCGGCAGACGGAATTTAATGAAAGCCAGGACAGTCGAGGCCACCAGATCTTTCGTTCAGCTTTGCCGATTAGGGAGCTCACTCACAATTTCCATGCAGCAGCCGACGGTCAACTGGGCGGAATCATGAAAGTCTATCGAGACTGGCGGATTTTGGGCGACTTGGAGTGGCTCAAACAGCTCTGGCCAGAAGTTAAAGACAGCCTGGAATACTGTATCCGAACCTGGGATCCCAAGGGTAAAGGCGTTCTCGAAGAACCCCATCATAATACTTACGACATTGAATTCTGGGGTCCGGATGGTATGTGTTCAAGTTTTTACCTGGGTGCCCTGAGCGCTGCTGTCGCTATGGGTACGGCCCTTGGAGAAAATGTTGATCGTTATCAAAACTTGATCGAGAAAGGCCGGGATTACCTCGAGAAAACACTTTTCAATGGCGAGTATTTTAACCAGGAAATTCGCTGGAAAGACCTTGAAGCGCAAGACCCGGTGGAAGCCTCCAAGGACAGTTGGACTTCTGACTATTCTCCTGAAGCTGTTGAACTGCTGAAAAAGGAAGGACCTAAATATCAATATGGTAATGGGTGCCTTTCCGATGGCGTCCTTGGATTCTGGTTAGCTCGAGTCTGCGGGCTGGAAGAAATCGTTGATCCGGAAAAGGTCAGGAAGAGTCTGAAATCGATCCATCGGTACAACTTGAAAAAGGATCTGCAAGATCATGCCAATCCTCAACGGCCGTCTTATGCACTGGGAGACGAAGGAGGGCTGCTTTTATGCACATGGCCCAAGGGCGGCGCGTTGTCTCTCCCTTTTGTCTACAGTAATGAAGTCTGGACCGGAATCGAATATCAGGTTGCTTCGCATCTTATGTTGGAAGGACTGGTAGAGGAAGGACTCGATATCGTTAAAACCTGCCGGCGGCGCTATGACGGGACCATTCGCAATCCCTTCAACGAGTACGAGTGCGGGCACTGGTATGCCCGCGCACTATCCAGTTACGGCTTAATACAGGGACTCACAGGTGTCCGATTTGATGCCGTTGAAAAGACTCTGTATATCGACTCCAGAATTGGTAACAACTTCAGAGTTTTTCTGGCCGGCGAAGACGGCTTTGGGACAGTCGGGCTCAGGGATGGCAACCCATTCGTTGAGATGAAGCATGGAACGCTGGATATCCAAAAAGTATCCGTTTCAGGAAGGATCATGGAGCTCTGATCTGAAATCCCCCTAAGGGCGTTGGATCGAATTGAAGAACGTCTGCAGAGGAGATCCCTCAGGATTCTTTTCAGAACATTATCAATAAGACTGAAACCTTTTGTCGAAAAAAGCAATATACCTCTACTGGATGAGGGGAATTGCAATTGAGGAGGGCTGCCATTAAGATGAGTTAGACGGAGAGTCAAATGACTCAAAGTACATTCATAGCGGAAAGACAGATACCTATAGGCAACCTTATCCAATCGAGCCAACCCGGTGTACGTTAGACACAAAATCCGATTAAAAACAGCGAGGAGTCTGCACTACTGTGGGGCTTGAATTTGGTCGAAACAGGATCGCTTCCAACGGATTGAAACACTCACTTCGAAGAGTAGAAAGGCTTCTGCTGGCCGTTGGCGTCGTTCTTGTCGGTATTTATGGAATAGCACAACTCCACGCAGCGATGTCTTCCCAGATGGGAATATGGCGATTCCAGATGCTTCAACAGTACGCGGAGGCAAAAACCTCAAAGTTGGATTCGGGGGAAGAAAATCAGGAAGAAATCGACTTCAGTCTCTGGTCTGAGAAACGGATTGAAGACTACAAGCAGAGCCTCCTGGAAACCTGGGAAGCTCCCCTGGCGATCCTTCGAATCCCCAAGATTCGTCTTGAAGTGGCTGTTTACGCTGGGCCGGACGATCTGACGCTGAACCGCAGTGTGGGGAGACTCATCGGTACGGCACACCTTGGCGCGGTTGGGCACATTGGGATCGC
>JAUVSF010000628.1 GCA_030597245.1 Acidobacteriota bacterium | reverse complement strand
TCCCTCCGTCCAATTCTTGAAGCACCGGCTGTACTCAACTCTTCTTTTTCACTCATTGTCACGGTCACCTTTTTACCTAACTCTGCTCAGCCTTGGCTGGTGATTTAATCTTCCCACTTTCCCGTTAACTCTTAACACGAAAGGCACTGACGGTCCAGCCTCTGGGATTTTCGATTTGCGATTTCCAGCATCTGGTATCTGGTATCTGGCCTCCAGGTCCCGGGTACTTCAAGGGACTGAGAAACATCAACAGCGTTTCCCCCTCGAACAACCTCTGCTGCTCACCTGTCAGCCAGAATAAGATGGAGGCAACGTGGATCGAAGATTAGGGTCCATGTAGTTAGATAGACTGCGAAACAATGAACTTGAATCATCGTAACCAGTCAGGCTACAGTCGAAAGCCGCAATGACCTTTAGTGACGGAGATTCTAAACACCGAGCGCCGCGTTTCCTTCAAGAGCGACTGAAACAGCTTCGTCCAGGGTTCTTTGTTTTTCTCCTATTGCTCTCTTTTCCTTTGCGGGGGCACGGGCAAGAACACGTAATCCGGTTCGAAGTCCGTCTAGTTCAAATCGAAGTGCGTGTGACTCGAGATGGAAGGCCTCTGCGGGATCTACAAAAAGAAGACTTTGTTCTAAGAGAGAACGGGGAGATCCAGGAGATTAGCCGGATCGAATTTGTCGCCGGCCCGGAGCCCCCGAAAGCAGATCAAGCACCCTCCTCGACGCCTGATGCAGTCGTCACTGCAGCTGCCCAGCCCACGCCTGACAGAAACGCTCTGACTTGGATCTACATACTTCCCGAAGTTCAAAATGCAGCAGAATTCAGACGCTCTGTTCCTGCCATAAGAGAGTTCCTCGTTGAGCAGATGCAGCCTGGATTTCTGGTGTCGCTCGGGGGACTTCCGTTTACAAACAAACAGGATCTTCTCCTCGCTACGCTGGACCGAATGATCGACGAACCATACGGAGAGGCAGAGCTAAAGGGAACCGTCGATCCGACTCATTTCCATCTCGATGACCTCCAGTTTCAGCGCCAGATCGCTGCAGCAATGCAGCAGGAAAGCGATTTGCTGGCCGGCCCCGGCTTCACAAGAGAGCCGTGGGGGACTGCGAGAATGGATAAGGTAGCGATGTTTTCGGTCGAAAAGGTCGACCGTCAGATCAGTTTCTACGGAAGGATGGCCATGTTCCGTTATCTAGACCTGGTCGAAAAGCTGGCAGTCTACCCAGGTAAGAAAATCATCGTCCTCTTCCGCTCAGGGTTCAGACTTGATTCGGACAACGGAGAACTAATGCAGCAACTCGCTGCTGCGTCCATTCGACACAGAGTGAGCCTGTATGTGGGAGACGCCAGAGGGCTCACGGCATCTGTCCCCGTCGATGATCGAAAGGCTGCCCTGGGCTGGAGTTTCCGGCGAAACCGAAGAGGCCTGGACTTATTCCGGGACCAACAACTGCAACTGGAGTCCAAGGACGGTCTGGTGGCGCTCGCCCGTGAAACCGGCGGCAAAGCCATGATCGACACCAATGATATGGGGACCGTTCTCGATGCCGTTACTGAAGATGCCTCTGACTACTACGTCCTGGGGTACTACCCTGGCAATTTGGAGGAGACCGGCCGTTTTCGAAAACTCGAAGTCAAGGTCAATCGCCCTGATGTGAAAGTTGATGTTCCGCGCGGTTATTACGAGCGTAAACCGATTCACGCCCAGTCCCGGAGTGAGAAAGAAATCTACCTGCGACAGGTTATGAATACGGACACCCCAATCGATTTCCCACTTTCGGTAGACTACGCACTTTTCTCTGAAGCAGGAGGACAACCGGTTGTCGTCTTCAGCGTTGGAGCCATGCTGAGAGATCTTTCTGTAAAGGAACCAGGCAAACGCGCCGAGGTTAGCGCCACCGTGATGATGAGGTTCACCGACCAACTCCTGCAACGCCTACCCATATACTTGGAGCAGAAGCTTGATCACCAGATGGAACTCGATCAGTGGAAGAAATCGCGGGAAGATGTGCGGTCATTCCTCGCCTACAGCTCACAACTCCCCCTCTCTCCTGGATTATACGATTGGAAGATTGTTGTTCTTGACGAAAACTCGGGGAGACTCGGCAATTACGAGATGAAGGTTGAAGTGCCGGATTTCAGCCGACCCTCAACCGCTGGAACCTTGTTGCTAACCCGCGAGTTAGCTGAGATTTCTCCATCGGGAGGAAGTGGTGGCGACAAGCCAGAGGTAGACAATCCACTCCTCGAGGCGGGTGAGTTCGTCTATCTCCCTCAACCATCAACAGTTTTCAAACAAGGAGATCCAATCTTCGCACTCTTTCACCTGTACAACCCGACCCAGGCCGATGAGGCTGTAGCATCCAGAGGGATGCAGATCGGCATTCTGAGAGATGGTCAACCTGTGGCAAATGTTGAAGCCTATGGCACACCCTATGTGGACCGGGAGGGAGATGTCATTCGCTACACGGCCTCTATCAATACCGCAACCCTTGAGCCGGGTGAATACACGTTGATGGCGATTCTTCCCAACTACGAGAGCCGTCGTATACCGCACCTGGAAAAGGACTTCACGGTGCTTCCGGCCCGGCCTGAAGGCCCGTGATCTTGCCTGTTGTTCGCACCCGTGTGGACATCACTATAGACGTCGAAGCAGTCTTGGAGGAAGATTAGCCAATCTGATAAGGTTAGCCTTTGATTCCTGGTGCTCTTGGTGTCCTGGTGGTGAAGTTAGGAATGGTCTCGGCCAGAGCTGAAACGGCGGGAAATCCTATGAACTCAAGTCAGCTTGTGACAAGTCGGATCCTGACAACAACGCTTGCGGTTTCGATCGTCTTTTTCGCGAGCTGTTCGAACTCCGGTCGTGATTCAAGCCCGGCGATGGAGGATCTCAGAGAGAGAATCCGGAACGAGTTTCCCATCGGTGTGCCCCCGCCTCCAGTGCCCGAGAACAACCCGCAAACTGTCGATAAAGTGGCTCTGGGACAAGCACTCTTCTTCGATCCCAACCTGTCTTCATGTGGAACGATCGCATGTGCATCGTGTCAT
>JAUVSF010000416.1 GCA_030597245.1 Acidobacteriota bacterium | reverse complement strand
GCTGCCCTCCTTCGTCGGGCACCCGCCCTGGGCTCTACACATGCCGTCCTCCGGACTTGAAAGCTCCGGGAGCCTCAGACCGAGTGCTGGGCCCCACACATGTCGTCCGTTGGACTCTGTGAGGTGCACCTGAATCTTGCGACACCCTCTTTCAGACTGGGGGCTTCGGGGATTCTCGAACGACGAAGGTCGGATAACGAACGGGCCCGGGGACTTTTTCAACTGCCTCGCCACGCAGCCTGAGGAGAATAGCGGGTCAATGCATAGGGCGGAGAATTCGAACTAATAGCAGTTCGCATCTAATCTGGAAACCGAGTTTCGTGATCCGCTGCTATACTCATCGCCGTAAGGAGACGAGGCAGGTTGGCGGTTACAGCACGAATTAACACTTTAGAAGTCGAGGCACCTGCAGGTGTGACCCTCTTTGAATTAGCCGGCGAATTAGGCATCCAGGTCCAGAACTCGTGTCAGAAGCAGGGAAAGTGTCGGGAGTGCCTGGTCGAAGTGGTGGAGGGGATGGAACTGCTAAGCCCTCGAACGATTGAGGAGACGGCTCTCAGAGGCAACTTTCGACTTGCGTGTAAGGCCAGGATTCAGGCAGACGCAGGAACCATTCGCTGCCACACTTTACGACGGGGCTCTTTCCGTATCGAAGACTCGGCCCATGAGCTGACGATCCGGAACAGAGTCGCCTGCTTCGACCCTGCTGTGAAGCGAGTGAATAACCGGGTACTGATTGATGGAATAGACGTAGATCGGTTTCCGGGAGCCCTGTTCGGCCTCGCGCTGGACCTGGGTACGACAACGGTCGTGGTCCGATTGGTTGATCTCATCGAGGGGCAGGTGGTTGCCTCACAGTCTTTTGAGAATCCGCAGAGGTTTGCCGGGAGTGATGTCATGTCCCGAATTCGTTATGACGGAGAAGACGGAGGCCAACTGTTAAGGAAAGTGTTGCTTGGCTACCTGGCAGATGCGATACGGGTTCTTCCCTGTCGTCCCCACGAGATCTACGAAACGGTCGTGGCCGGCAATACAACCATGAGAGACCTGTTCTTTGGTTTGGATGTCCAGAGCATTGGCATTAAGCCGTTCCGGTCTCTGGTTGAGTTCGAGTATTGTGCCGGCAAACGAACGCAGACAGCTATCGAATCAGGCGGAGATCAAGCAGGTCTTCCGATGAATCCAAGGGGCCGAGTCTATGGGCTTCCTTTGATCGGATCCCATGTGGGGGCCGACGCTGCAGCTTGTCTTCTCGCAACCAATCTACAGGATGAAGAGGGCGTAGTCGCCGTTATGGATATCGGCACCAATACGGAGTTGATCATCGGAACTCGTGACCGCGTTCTGGCAGCTTCGTGCCCTGCTGGACCTGCTTTCGAAGGCGGAGGAGTCAGTTGCGGCATACCAGCTTTGGAAGGTGCCATCGAGAGAGTGAAACTCTCCAACGCCGGTTCGGTCACATTCGAGGTCATCGGAGACAATCCTCCTGAGGGAATATGCGGTTCAGGATTGGTGGATCTCCTGTCCGAACTTCTTCGAACCGGAAAGATCAACGACAGGGGGCGCCTGACAGACGGCCCGGGAGCCTTTGTTGTCGATGAAGAACACTCCCTCTTCCTGACTGAGGAGGATATCAGTAACCTTGCACAGGCCAAGGCAGCCAACGTCGCAGGAATTACGATCACCATGCGGCAGGCAGGAGCGGAGTACTCGGAGATTGATCGGTTCTATCTGTGTGGCGCCTTTGCTAAGCACGTGGATTTCGAGGCCGCCAAGAGGATCGGACTCCTGCCCGATATTCCTGAGGAGAGAGTTCTTCAAGTCGGTAATGCAGCCATCGAAGGTGCAACAACTGCGCTTCTGTCGACGAAATGTCGCCGCCGACTCGAGGGCTTTGTGAAGGAAATCGAGCATCTGGAACTGGAGACCGATCCGGATTTCTTTAACACCTTCGTGGACGGTTGCCTCTTCAGGCCGTTTGAGTAGAAGTCGGCGTTTACGGATATCTAAGCTGTTTTCCGCTGGATGAGATAGGATTGTTATCTCCTGGGGTGAGTGAAAACTGATGCGACCTTGTGAGTAGGGGCTTGCTGCAGAGGAAAGTATCTCACATGGACACACAACCGATAAGTCATTGCCCAGTGCCGCTTACTTCAACGCTCGATATCACAATCCCGCCCACTGTTCGTAGCGCGGTAGCTGCTATGGGGCCTCCTCTTGTCAACAGCTTCACACTGCCCTGAAAGACCTCACCAGTTGGGAAGCCGCTGGAGAAGCAGGATTTGGGATAATTAGTACATATCTGACTTATAAAGAGCGCCCGGTGTTCACCAGGTGCGAGTGCCAGCGACGGAGGATACCTTTGCCACTCAGCTCTGAGGCCGTCTCCATCAAGAATACTTAGATCTATGTATGTTTCCCGGTCCCCAGTGTTGACGAATGCAATTGCAGTGTCGAGCTTTTGTGTTGGCAGATACTCCACAGGTGCGGCCTGTAACAGCTGGCTCGGCGACGCACTAATTCCCGCTTCGGATAGAAGGTTCGAATCTTGATCCGTGACCTGGAAGATCGCCTGTACCTCAACAGGATAGTTGGACTCGATCACAGCATAACCGACCCTCGTCTCGTCTGTTGGGCCCTCCGTTCTGAGTCGTTGCGAACCCAGCATGGGAAACGAGAACTCAAGAGTACTTGCCTCGTCCCCCCCGAAGTTGAGTGCCATCGGCTGGCCAGTAGGATTAAAAAAGCTCACTTTCACGTTACTTTTGGCCAAGGCTTGAATCTGAATCGTCGTTCTCAGAATCCGATCACCGGTCCTGCCGTGCGCAATCTGAGGAAGATAGGTCCGAAAGGAGTGTGGGGAGCGAAAGTCCATCCTGAGCGAACCGACCTGCTCACCTGCATCCGCGTTTCCGTAATCCAGGACTAAGGTTGAGATGCCTGCCGGATGTGTCGTTTCCACCCCGACGAAAGGGCCCTCCAATTCCTCGATATCTTTCTGTTCGACCGTCCCCAACTGCTCACCGGCCGCCGTGAAAGCCTGGATTTGGGCTACCGTAGTCTCCGTTCCGTTCCCAAGATTGAATCCTACGCGAACCAAAGGGTACCTAAACCGCATTATCAGCGCCTCATTGGGCGAACTACCGTCAGGACGTACATTGCGGAGGGCTAATCTCCCCCACGGTCCTAGCCCCCCCTCGCCGAGAATCACCCGGAATCCTCTGGGTGAGCTGGAGCCCTCTCCAACAAACAGAATTCCTACCGCAGCGTACGCATCCCCGGCCGGACTGTCGGAATAACCGATCTCCCTAAAATCCAGCTTGATGCCGTCAGGACTGAAGTCGTCTTGGCTATCAAGCTTCGTCAGTTGACCAAACACGAGGCTGGATGTCATCAGCAGGAAAACTAGGATAAATGCAAAGTATCTATCTACTATCATCTCCTTGGTATTATCCGCTTATTAGGTAAACCCAGGCAACCGTGGACTCTCAGTAGTCCCAGGCGACGGTTCCAACGTAGTTCACGTCGATATCCCCAGCGTCTCCGTCTTGGCAGCAGTAGCTAGCAATGAATGCCGATCCATCCAGTTCTGGGATCATGACACCATAGACGTTCTCGACCGTCCACTCCCACACCCAGTCCCAGTATCCCAGCGCGGGTGAACTACCCAATTTCCACACCTCCGATCTCCACTGAAGCTGCCATGATAAATTCAATAGATGAAAGTACTCTCGTTCAAGAATCTGAAGACGGTGCTGACCTGACGAGATTTCTGCACTAAGCTCGTAGAGGATTAGACCCTGGATGTCGTCCCCATCTTCATCGCCCCCTTGGAATTGCAGCCCACCGCAACCTTCATCATCGTTAGCCCCACATATGCCGCCGTGCGCAGCGTCACGATCGTAGCTGATCGTCCCGAAATGGGTAGGGTTGGGTTCGTCCAAGTCCGGCCTGTCATGACATCGTATAAAAACTCCGAAATGAACCTTATCTAGGGAAGGAGCTTGCACCGGATAGAAATCCCCCACTGCGGTCCAAAGATTTCGCTCTAGAGTATCGGAATCGAAATCCTCATCGGGCACAACTTTTTTATGTGGATCTAAATACTCTGTCATCATCGCGGCGATCGATTCTTTACCCGAAACGACATTCTCAAGTCGCAGTTCCGCTCTATCGTTACCCTCGTCTACGTCGATGTCCACCGGCACAAGGCCAGTATGCAATATAGGGTCGTCAAAATCATAGTCTGCATCATCGTTCAGATCGGAGGCGGTACGGTCGAAGTCATCATGCCAGTACGTCGTTCCCCAACCGCCGGATTTTGCCTCTCCCGATCCAGGGAAGAACATTGTGGGCTCGGTCGGATAGCGATCTTCATAAAGGGTGGCATCCAGACTCGTGATCCACTCATCGAAATAGTCTGATTGCCTTCCGCCACGCTGGCTGATCTCAGCCTCGACCAAAGCCACAATCGTGCGAGGTTGGATCAACTTATTATCCACAGTTATCGGTGAGCCAGACCCGCCGAGGAAACCTGCTATGACAGTGGTCTCAGGTGCTACTGATTTGATTACTGTGGTACATTCCTCAAGAGTGTCTGCAAAGAAAACAATCAGTTCTTCTAGCCCCAGCCTCTTTCCCTCGCAGTCATAGAATTCAAAATTCGGTTCATATCCAAGCACCCAGTATTCTAGTTGGGGAAACTCTTTTACCAATGTCCGATACATCTCGTTTCTCCGAGCAATCAT
>JAUVSF010000432.1 GCA_030597245.1 Acidobacteriota bacterium | reverse complement strand
CTGTCCCCGGTGTAGCCAGGATTGATGTGAAGTATTGATCCGCTCCGGGATGCATCAGCCAACCTCAATTCGGCGACCGGGAAGTGCCATTCCAGCCTGTCCCCTTTTCTCCCCTTTTCTCACTTTGGACCCGGGTCCCGCTGACTCCGCATCCGGGCTAGATTCCTTCGAAAGCCAGGGCGATTGATCAGGTAAGCTCATTCGACATTCGTCACTTGCCATTTGACATTTGTCACTTGACATTTGTGAACCTTCGCAGAATCTCTCTGGTAATTGCAGGCCACATCGTTGTAAACTAATCTCACTTTTTCCCCAAGCGAGTGAATACGAGGCTCTCCCGACGACCCGAAGGCTCGGTAGCCGGGCGAGTATCCGTCGCTCCCGCTCGTTGCGAAAGGAGAGCTTTCTAATGACATTGGTAAAACGGTTCGTACTCAGCACCGCTGTAGTTGTCCCCGCATTGCTGCTGCTGTCCGGCGATCTCGCCGGAGCAACCACGTCTTCCAACCCTTCCGGCCCATCCGGGGCAGTAGTCCGCGAGCTGACATCAGGAATGCCGCTAGTTTTCGGAGAGATTCGGGGAGAGGCTTTCGAGGGAACCCGCTTCCTGGCACGCACTTCCGGGTTCACGTTCCTGCTGACCCCTACGGAGCCGATCTGGGTGTTGTCTGGCACCACTCGGCGAGTTGTCCGGATGCGAGTTCTCGGAATGAGTACCGACGTGCAGCTGAAAGGCGAGGAGACGCTCGGGAGCAAGACCTCGTACTTCTTGGGCTCTGATCCATCGAAGTGGCAGACCGACCTGAAAAACCATCGAAAGGTCCGCTACGAGGAAATCTACCCCGGCATTGACCTGCTTTTCTATGGCGACCAAGAACGCCTGGAGTACGATTTTGTGGTTTCCCCTGGAAACAGCCCCGATCAAATCCGGCTGGATTTCAAGGGAGTTGATTCGGTTCAGCTCGGCTCTGACGGCCGGTTGCTCTTGAGCACCCCCGATGGAACCCTGGAACAGTCGGTTCCACACGTGTACCAGATGGTCGAAGGCAAGAGGCAGGAGATCCCGGGGAGATATCGGCTGGACGAAGAAGGCATCGTCTCCTTCGAAGTCGCGTCCTACGACGCGAACTGCGATCTGGTCATCGACCCGGTCCTCCTCTACTCAACCTACCTGGGAGGAACCAAGGATGAGGTGCCGGGAGCCGTAGCGTCGGATGGCGAAGGGAACTTGTACGTCATCGGTTCGACCGGATCGCTCGATTTTCCCCTCGTCAACCCTTTTCAGGATGAGTTCGCCGGCGGAGGAACTCCGCTCGGAGACGTTTACGTGACCAAGCTCGACCCTTCCGGGCGTACGATCCTCTACTCGACCTACATCGGGGGTGCGGGAACCGACATCGGAAAGGGCCTGGCCGTCGACTCCCTTGGGCAAGTCGTGGCAACGGGAACAACCTTCTCAGGTAACTTCCCTTCGACGGCTGGAGCCTTTCAGAGACAGTGTTCGGGGATGTGTCCGTTTGTATTCAAGCTGAGCCCTGACGGATCTCAGCTCGTGTATTCAACCTTTATCGGCCGGGGAGATGGGGGCGCCGTGGCTGTCGATTCGTCCAGCCAGGCCGTCGTAACGGGCCGAGTCACCAGTGATTTCCCCACCAAAAACGCCTTCCAGGCTGAGTCCAACGGGCGAGCCGATGCCTTCGTGTCCAAGCTGACTGCGGACGGTTCGGACCTGGTCTTCTCGACGTTCCTGGGCGGCAGCGATGACGAGAATCTGATCGGAAGGCGGGACATCGCCACGGATTCTTCGGACAACATCTACGTTGTCGGCCGGACCCGCTCCGACGACTTCCCCTTGCGGAACGCAGTCCAGGACACCTACCAGGGCGTGCAGGACGCCTTTGTTGCGAAGTTTGGGCCCCAGGGAAGCCTGGTCTACTCTACCTATCTTGGGGGAACGGATGATGATCGCGGCCAAGGCATCGCCGCCGACGCCGCCGGCAACGCTTACGTCGTTGGAGTGACCGAATCTATCGACTTCCCGACAGTGAATGCTTTTCAACCAGCGTTTGGAGGCGGTACAGCAATTGGGGACGCGTTCGTGGCCCGAATCGCGCCCCAGGGAAATGACCTTGTGTTCTCCACCTACCTGGGCGGGCACCTTGGCGACACGGCAAACGATGTGGCTCTCGACAGCCTGGGCCGTGTCGTAGTCGTGGGTAACGGTTCCTCGAACTTCCCCGTGCTGGATCCGATCTTGAACTTCGACGGCATCGACAATTACGTCACTAAGCTGGAGGGTGACGGCTCGGCACTGGTCTACTCGACGCCAATCGGAGCGGGAGACCAGGACATTGCGGTCACGACCTTCGGTACCAACGTGTACGTGGCCGGCAATACCGGGAGCGGGAACCTCCCGGTTCTGAATGCGCTGCAACCTCGTAGCAAGGGATTCACGGACACCTTTCTGACCCATTTGGCTGACGCTTCGCAGATCTATTTCGCCCAGTTCGGCAATGGGAGTGGAGTCGTTTCAGACATCCTGTTGACCAACTCATCTGAAGCCAGCCCTTCGAATGCAACCCTGACCTTCCGGGCCGATGATGGTAGTCCACTGGACGTCAACCTCACGGTGACCGGCAACCAGGGGAGCGCCGCTGTCCAACACGACGAGGTCAGCGAACTCCAGGTGACCGTTGAACCGTTCGGTGTGGTTCGAATCCGCACGGACGGCGTCGGTGACGTCGTCACAGGTTCAGTTACGGTCAACCACGACGGCCCGCTGGGTGGTGTCATCCGCTTTACGCTGAGCCCCTTTGGTACAGCCGGTGTCGGTTCGAGTGAACTGGTCCGGGGATTCATCACGCCGGTTCGCCGAACCGCGATCAACACCGGGGTGGCGATGTTCAATCCCGAGGACAAGGCGACGGGGATTACGATGCGGCTGCGCGATCTCGCAGGTGTCCAGATCCAGGGAGGCCTGCACACTCGGGCGTTGCAGCCTGGCGAGCACCTTGCTCTATTCATCACCGAGCTGTTTAAGAACGCCGACTTGACGGACTTCGAAGGGACGCTAACCGTGGAAGTCAGCAGCCTCAATCAGCTAATCACGGCAACAGCGCTGGAGTTGGGCACCGGGCCGGGTCAGTTCACAACGCTCCCGGTGACCCCGATCCCCTGACCTTTCCGGAGGTTGGCTTCAAGCGGAGAAACAGAAGGAGGGCGGGGGCAATGTCAAATGTCAAGTGACGAATGACAAATGACGAGAGTCGATTGTCGAGTGATTTCTCTTCTTTCCATTCGTAAATCGCAAATCCATTGTGCCCACGTAGATCCAACTCCAGCTCGCTCAGGCCAAGATTGGGACGGGTCTTGTGATTGGATTGCTTTCTTCACTTCTCTGCAGTCATAAGCCCCTGTCTGATTCCGACTGCGATCAAACAATTGAACGATTAACAGTTAGGTCAGGCGGACAGCAAAGCTGTGAGAGGTGAGGTCGTGGTCGGCCAGACGGTCTCTTATTACCGAATTCTGCAAAAGCTCGGTGAAAGCGAGATGGGGGAGGTCTGCCGTGCCACGATACCAAGCTGAACCGGGACGTGGCGCTGAAGATCCTGCCGCAGGTCTTTCCGTCGATTTGAGGTCGGACCCCACAATAACCAGAATGGAATCATTCGTTTAGGTGAGTTTTGAGGGGTAACAAGGGGGCCTGGGAGCGATTTTTGGGCTTAAGCATCTCCACCACCGCCGACATCACTTACCTGTACCAAAAGCGACAAATCTTCATGAAACATTTCCTTCAAGAGCCCGTAATACAAAAGAAGTAAAGAGGTTCCGGCAGACAACTTTGAAACCGGCGTGCATTCGTCGGCATTTCACGGCAAGCCCTCCGGAACGTTGAGCAAAAAGAAGTTGGGTCGAGCCACGTTTAACGGGGACGACCCGAAAGTGTCTGTGGTTTAGTGAGGGCAGTGACTGGTATTCACTGCCCTCCGGACTTTCTCTGCTGCGGCGTGCAACAAAGAATTACCATTTTCAATTCTACCTAAGTAGGCTACGGTCCGCAAAACCTAGTCCACGCCTTAGAAAGCCAGACAAAGGCTGCAGAGAACACCATCGAAAAGGCAGGTTCGCTGCCCGCAAGGAGATCTGTATGCCTCGTCTGTTTATCCACCGCTCGTTTGAGGTCCTCCTCACTACATCATTGTTGGTCGCAAGTGCTGCGGCTTCTTCTCCCACATCAAGCGGGAATGCGCCGACCCCGGGGAAGGACGGCCTAACCGTTTTTACTGAGCTATCCTGGAGCGATCGGAGCGCGAACCCACTAATTCAAGTCAGACCGCTCTTACCTGAAGGGCTTTTTGAGGACGCGGTGGCCACCGAAGCTCTGAACTTCGCCTGCTCAACTGAAGTGAGCCAGTTGAGGAGTTTCTTCGAGCAGCACGACCTGCCTTTTCAACCCGATCTCCTTCGCAAAACCGAAGGCCAGGACTGCCATGTCTTCTACATGCCCACGATTAAGGGATTTCGGGCAGATCCGGATGACTTCCCGGTCGAACAATTACTCTTTGAATATGCATCAGTCAGGTTTGTTACCCATCAGCCATTTCAGGTAGGCGATACCCTTGACATCATCAGATCCATCTTCGATCAACT
>JAUVSF010000288.1 GCA_030597245.1 Acidobacteriota bacterium | reverse complement strand
GGCAGTCCTATAATTGCAACCTTCATCGTCGTGTTCTCCAGAATTCAACAGTCGGTCTCAGTCGCTCGATCGCGTGCAAAGCGGACAAACCGCATTCGCCCCACAATGTCCCACACTCAACAAGTCTTGCGGGAGCCATGGAACGGGTGGATACTTCCATCGGCACGTCAGAAAGTCAGCGAGGAGTGCGCGGTAACCTTCCGTCCGGTTAATGAACGCGGCCGCACCGATTCCTCAAGTGTGTAGATGATGCCTGTAGGCAGAAGGTTTCGCCGTCAGCCATCAGGTTCGCAGTCTAAATCTACGAGTCTTGAGACAGACTCGCGAGTGCTTGGGTATTTGGTAGTCCCTCGAGACCCGAGACCTCGAGACCCGAGACGCTCCAGCGAATCAGGCGCTTTTTATATCGATGCTGTCGGCCGAGACCTCTTGCGGCTCGGATCTGGAGAGGAGTCTCTTCAGGTCGTAAACCATGCCTTCCCGTGTGTAGGAGGTAAACTCCAATACGCCGGTATCCATTCGGATCGCATCTTCTGGGCACGCCTCGACACAGTAACCGCAAAAAACGCAGAGGCCCAGGTCGATATCAAAACGTTTGGGATATTTCTCAATCTGAGGATTGGGGTGTTCTCCGGCGACGATCGAAATACAGTGGGCGGGACAAACAGTCTCGCACATCATGCAGGCAACACAGCGAGGAGCACCGTCTTCCCTTTTTGTCAGCCTGTGAAGAGTTCGCAATCTTGGCTCTAGGGGTCTCCTCTCTTCGGGATACTGAAACGTCACCGCTCCCTGCTTTTCCTTGGCCAGTCCGAACAGGTGAGCGATATGGATCGAAATGTTGCGTAAGAAATGCCCGTAGGTCAAAGCAACGCCTCGGACCACTTCCAGAATATACAGTCGTTCGAGTAAGTTCAGTTTTTTTTCTCTAACTGTGATGGCCATGTTTCTTTCGCTAGCGATCCAATATCAGAATAACGAGTCCGGTGACGACAATGTTGAGAATCGAGATAGGAAGCATGATAGTCCAACCCAGGCGCATCAACTGGTCCCACCGAAAGCGGGGGAGCGTCCACCGGATGAGTAGAAAAGTGAAACAGAAGAAGGAGATCTTCGACATGAATGCTCCCACCTGGAGGAGCATGACGATGATCGGCGAGAGCTCCAAAGACCAGCCCCAGGGGAACAAGAACCCTTCGGAATAAAGATAGGGGATTTGCCATCCCCCGAAGAAGAGAGTTGTCGTCAACGCGGCTGCAAGCACAGTTTCTATGAAATCGGTCAGGAAGAACATACCGAATCGCATGCCACTGTATTCGACGAAGTAGCCAATGATCTCGGATTCGCCTTCGGGGACGTCGAAGGGTACGCGCTTCGTCTCGGCCAGAGAAGCGACGATAAAGAGGATACATCCAACAGGCTGCAGAAGAACTCCCCACAAGGGGATCCAGCCCCAGAGTAACTCTCCCTGCGCGAGGTTCATTTCCTGCAGGCTGAGAGTTCCGTACACCATGATCGTACCTATCACAGTCGCTCCCATGGTGATTTCGTACGAGATCATCTGGCCCGATGCTCTGATACCGCCCAGCAGCGCAAAGTTGTTTGCAGAGGCCCAGCCGCCCAGCACGAACCCGTAAATGCCCATGCTCATCATGGCGAAGAGAAACAGCAGGCCCACGTTCAAATCGAATATCTGAAGTGAAACGTTGAGGTCGCCGAACTGGTATATGCCTCCGAATGGGACCACCGCAAAGGTCAGAAGAGCAAAGAACATAGAGAGCATCGGAGCCAGCGTATGGAGAAAGTGGTTCCCTTGAGCAGGAACGAAATCCTCTTTCGTAAACATCTTCACCGAATCGGCGATGATGTGGAACAGACCCAGAATCCGAAACCCGAAAATGTCGGCTCGATTAGCTCCGATCCGATCCTGCATCACGGCGCTCTGCTTGCGCTCCATCCAGGTGAGGATGGCTGCAATCCCCATCACAGCAGAGAAGAGAAACAGGACCTTCCCGATGTCGATCGCGTAAGGCGCGTATTCCATAATGTCCACTTGAGTGTCAGTTACCTCATGCTTCTGTGGGAGCTTCAGAGGTCGTAGCGGTGCCGTGCTCACCAAGGGCTTCATGCGTCAAGCCCTGCCACTCCTCAAAAGCCTGCTCCCCTGAGATTTCGATGGCATAACCGAGTTTTCCAGCCAGGTCCAGCAGAATCTCGATATCGTTTCGAGCTTCCTCGATCGGCAGTAAGGCCTGATTGAAACGCTGAATTCGACCCTCGAAACTTGTGAATGTCCCATCTTTCTCGGCGTGTGTCACACCAGGAAGAACGACATCGGCAGCTTCAGCAGACCCGTTCCAGTTAACGCCGTGAAAGATTACAAAGTCTGCTTTTCCAAGCAACTCAGCCGCTTCATCGTCCTCAAATCCGTGCCAGAAGATGTAGAGGACTTTGATCTTCCCTTCCGCCGCTTTTTCCAGGATAGCCTTGGCATCGCCCTTGAATCCGATCTTTTCCGCCCCCTGTGTGTTTGGGTTCCGGTCAGCTTTGATCAGGAAGTCATCTTCGTAACCGGGCTTCTGCCATGGATTCTTCAGAGCCAGGTTCGAGATGCCCAGTTCCTCGACAAAGAGCCTCTTTACGATCAGCAGATCCTCATTCGAGAGCTGAGGCGAAACAATGATGCCGACTCCCTCCGGCCCAACCGTTTCAAGCGCTCCCGAAATTGCGCCGGAGGCTTTCTGCAAGGCCTCTTCCCAAGTCGACATCTCCAGGTCCGAATCGGTTCGAATGTACGGGAATTCAATGCGATTCTGGTCAATGAACTCGTACCCGAAGCGACCGTCATCACAGATCCACCACTGGTTCACTTCAGGGTTGTATCTGGGTTTCACACGCATGACGCGCTTTCCACCGGCCTTGTAGGTTCTTGCTGTAGCGTTGTAATGGAGGCTGATGTTACAACCTCGAGAACAGCCGTTGCAGATCGATTCTTGAGTATCCAGGTACCAAACCCGGCACTGGAACCGAAACTCCCGTTCAGTCAACGCTCCAACCGGGCATATATCGATCACATTGCCCGAATAGGGGTTATCAAGTGTCTTGTCGTCATATAGATCGATTACAGAGTGGCTACCTCGGTTCAACACCCCTAACTCGTTGCTCTTGCTGACTTCTTCCGTAAAGCGTACGCAACGGGTACAAAGAATGCAGCGCTCCTGATCGAGCATTACATGGGGCCCTATCGGGAAAGCCTTCTTCTTCTTGACTTTGTTTTCCGCGAACCGGCTGTCGTACCTTCCATACTCCATATAGAAGTTCTGGAGGTCACATTCGCCCGACTGATCACAGACCGGGCAGTCGAGTGGATGTTCCGAGAGGAGGAATTCGAGCATCGCCCGACGGGCCACACGGACCTTCTCAGAATCGGTGACCACCTTCATTTCGTCTTGCACCCGTGTGTAACAGGAGATCTGCAGGACGGGCATGTTCTCGATTTCAACCAGGCACATACGGCAGCTGCCCGCCAGCGAGAGTCCGGGATGATAGCAGTAGCGAGGGATGTAGATTCCCAGACGTTTGGCCGCCTCAATCACGGGAATCCCCGCTTCAACTGTAATTTCCTGTCCGTCGATAGTAAGTGTAGGCATCGTTTCTCTAACTAAACGGCTACTGCACCTTTCCTGGCATCCTCGACGTACGATCTGCCGTACTTCGCGTAGTAGTCAAACTCGTCTCCAAACTTCTCGAGAAAGCTACCCAGCGCCATCGAGGCACCCTCGCAAAGGGCACAGATACTGGTTCCACTCATGTTCTGGTTGAGACCCCGGAGAGTCTCGACGTCGGAGGGTGATCCCTTACCCTCCACAATTCGGCTCAAAATCCGATAAACCCAGGAGGTCCCTTCCCGACATGGCGTACACTGCCCGCAGCTTTCGTGGGCGAAGAAGTTTTGGATGTTGTGCAAGGCTTTAACCATGCAGACATCTTCGTCCATTATGATTACCGCTCCAGATCCAGCCATCGATTTGACTTTAGCCAGTGTGTCGAAGTCCATGGGGAGATCGACCTGATCCGCGGAGAGCACCGCAGCAGATGTTCCGCCAGGAATGATCGCCTTCAACTCTTTACCATCCAATATGCCGCCGCCATGCTCGTAAATCAGTTCCCGAAACGGTGTTCCCGCCGGCAGTTCGTAAACACCGGGTTTGTTCACACAACCCGAGAGGGCGAAAAGCCGTGTGCCGCCGCTTCGTTCGACCCCGAGATCGGCAAACCACTGTCCCCCTTTCTCGATGATCTTGGGAAGATGTGAAAGAGTCTCAACATTGTTAATGACGGTAGGGCAGCCGAAAGCCCCAACCAAAGCAGGGAAGGGAGGTTTCAATCTTGGCCAGCCTTTTTTCCCCTCCAGCGATTCGAGCAGCCCCGTCTCCTCCCCACAAATGTAGGCTCCAGCACCCCTGTGGGTGAAGACATCCAGTTGGAAGTTGTTCCCAAGGACGTTCTTTCCCAGAATTCCCGCTTCATAGGCCTCGTCAATCGCCTTCTGGAGTCTTTCATAGGGTCGAACATACTCGCCCCGGATATAGACATAAGCTGTGTGGATTGCGACCGCGTAACTGCAGATGATAATTCCCTCGATGAGTCGATGAGGATCCCACTCGACGATATAGCGGTCCTTGAAAGTTCCAGGCTCTGCTTCGTCACAGTTCACCGCCAGGTAGGTTGGCTTGTCCGAATCCTTGGGAACGAACGTCCATTTCCTTCCCGTTGGGAAGCCCGCTCCACCGAGGCCCCTGAGATTCGCCTTGATGACCTCCTGGGTCACTTCATCCGGCTGCATCTCCCGGAAGGCCTTCCGCGCAGCTTCGTACCCTCCGTGTTTGAGCCGCCACTGTAAATCGCGAGCCTGCTCGTTCCCGAAGAATTCTGAGAGTATTTTGACGATGGGCATTTTGGTCCAGCTAACCTCTCAAGTACGTTCCTTCACAATTTCGTCAATTTTCTCGCGAGTCAGGCAACCCTCGAAGTAACCGTCCACTTGTAGCATGGGTGCCAGTTCGCAAGCGCCTAAGCAGTCGGGTACTGTTTCCCAACTGAACTTGCCGTCCTCGGTCAGTTCACCTTCGTCCACTCCGAGCTTCTCCAGCAAATACTCCCTGATCTCACCGGAACCTCGAAGCCAGCATGAGAGACTTCCACAGACTTTGATGTGGTGCTTCCCCTTGGCTTCCTGCAAGAAGAGCGAGTAGAAACTGAGCACCTCACGGACATCGATGATCGGAACATCAAGCAGACCGGCAATGTATTCTTCCGCCTCAGGCGGGATGAAACCGTGCTGAGCCTGCGCCATGTGCATCGCCGGAAGCATGGCGGCACGTTTCGTGGGGTAACGCTTCAGGATCTCCTGAAATTTCTTCTGGTTTTCCGATGTGAATTCGAACGAAGAGCTCATCTGTCGAGTTCCCCCGCAATCATATTGACGGATCCAAAAGTAGCAACGATATCCGCGATCTGTTCGCCCTTGATGATCTCGTGTAACCCGGACATTATGGTAAAACAGGGTGGCCGACACCTGACTCGCCAGGGGCGGTCAGTTCCGTCGCTTACAACGTAGAATCCGAGTTCGCCATTAGCGGCCTCGACAAAAGAGTAAAACTCACCTTTGGGCGGATGAATCCCATGACCCTGCATGATGATCTTGAAATGGTTCATGAGGCCTTCGATGCTGGAGTACACTTTCTCCTTGGCGGGTAAAACGGCTTCAGGGTCATCGACATAAACAAGCTCATGGTGCCGTCTTTCAGAACCTCCGAGAGTCGGCTCGATGAGGACTTCGTTCTTGAGCAGGCCTTCGGTCTTTCCGAACTTTCCCAGGTCGGCCATTAAGTCAGGGCTGATCACCTTACCCTCGGCATCAACGTTGGTTGGGCCTCCAGGCAGCGAGTCCAGGGCTTGTTCAACAATACGAATGGACTGTCGCATTTCCTCCATCCGAACCAGGTATCGATCGTAGTTGTCGCCGCGCTCACCTATCGGGACATCCCAGTCAAACCGTTCGTAGACATGGTACGGAAAAGCCTTGCGAACGTCATAATCGACTCCGCACGACCGAAGGAAGGGACCTGTCATGCCATAGGAGATTGCGAGATCAGGTTCCACGACACCAATATCCCGGAGTCGATCATAGAAGATGCGGTTTCTCCTGAGCAGTGTATCGATCTCGTCAAGGACATCCAAAGTATTTCGCAGAGCTTCGCGGCACCGACCCACGAAGTCATCGGGGAGGTCCGCTTTCACCCCTCCGATTCGAGCGTAAGAGATCGTCAGCCGGGCTCCGGTAACGCTTTCCACCAATTCCCAGATCCATTCCCGGGCTTTGATCATGTAAAGAAAGACGGTAAAAGCTCCCAACTCCATCGCCG
>JAUVSF010000168.1 GCA_030597245.1 Acidobacteriota bacterium | reverse complement strand
TGACTACGTCACGTCGGAACTCGATTGCCGGCGGGAGCGGGTGGTCGCAGATTCAGTGGGAATGGGCTCCTACAACATGGATTCGCACAATGTCCAGCGCTACGTCACGCCAGAGGGTTCGGTTCAGAACGAAGGAGATATTCAAGTCTCCCCAGGCGGGCCTTACCTCATCAGTTACGGTTCGATGGTTCCGAAAAAAGGAGAAGCCGAGAACCTGCTTGTGCCGATCTGTGTCTCGTCCACTCACATCGCCTACGGGTCGATCCGGATGGAACCGGTCTTTTTGATCCTTGGTCAGTCAGCGGCGACGGCGGCAGTTCAGGCGATCGAACAGGGAGTTGCCGTACAGGATGTGGAGTTCGTCACGCTCAGGAAACAGCTCCTGGAGGATGGCCAAGTTCTCGATCTGCCCAAGTGAAACCGTTTGAGAGACACGTTGTACGGTGCTCTATGAAGAAATGGCTGATTCGATTCCTGATAGTCGTTCTTGTGGCCTTTGCCGGCCTACTTCTCTTCCTGTATTCCAATGTGCGGGATAGACATCCGGGCTATGAGCTCGATCTGCATATTCGCTCCGAGAGGCCGGGTCCCCTCCGTATCGGCTTCTCAGCTGTTCCCATCACACCGGAGATTCAAGATACCTGGGTCGATGCGAATGGTGACGCCTACTACGACGAATCCGAAGGAGATCGGTTTGTGGACGGGAACGGTAACGGGGAGTTCGATCCATTCTGGCTCGCAGGATTTCAGAACCGGAGACCGGCAAACGGTGTTCATGACGACCTCTGGGCTCGAACCATAGTGATTGATGACGGCCAGACGAGAATTGCGCTGGTCGTGTTGGACGTGATCGGCTTTTTCCACGATGACATTGTCGATGTCCGCGCCCTCATTCCGGAGTCTGCCGGCGTCGATTACACGATCGTGGCCAGCACCCATAATCATGAAGCTCCCGACCTCCTGGGCCTCTGGGGTTCATCGCATTTTCAGAGCGGAGTCAACAAGGAATACCTCGCCTCCATCAAGCAAAAGGCCGCTCAATCTGTGGTCGAAGCAGCTTCCGGATTACGCCCGGCTCGACTGCGGATTTCCCAGGACCTGCTGGGTGCTCGAGAGTTACTCAATGACACCCGTCTTCCCCATGTTTACGATCCCGGCCTGCGCTGCGTGCAGGTGATCGATGCCGAAACCGATGAGACGCTGGGGATTCTGGTCGCCTGGGCCAACCATCCCGAGACGCTTTGGTCACGGAACTTGCTGATCACTTCCGACTTTCCCCATTTCTTACGCTCAGCTCTCGAGAACGGCATCAGTCAAGGGGGGCGCCTCGTCCAAGCCAGCCTTGGCGGGACAGCGATCTTTGTAAATGGTGCGATCGGGGGTCTCATGACAACCGACGACGACCTTGCTGTCTCAGACCCCTTCAGTGATGAGGTTTTTGTTGAACCGTCCTTTGATAAGGCTCGCGCCCAAGGCCACCAGCTTGCGCTTCTGGTTCTTCAAAGCTTGGATGACCCTGAGGCTGAGCTCATCGAGGAGGGCGGAATCCACCTCCGGGCAAAAACCGTCGATATACCTCTCGACAACGTTCTTTTTCGTATTGGCACCACAATTGGAGTAATCGATAGAGGGTTCAGCGGGTGGATGAAGATCCGTTCTGAAGTTGCTGCATTCACTCTTGGGAACCTCAGCTTCCTGTGCGTACCGGGAGAGATCTACCCGGAAATCATAGAAGGTGGCATCGCAGCACCAGAGGGAGGAGATTTTGAAATCGAACCGGTCGAGGTTCCTTCGCTACGTAGCCGGATGCCGGGCAAGTATAAGTTTGTTTTCGGACTGGCAAATGACGAAATCGGATACATCATCCCTAAGAGCGAATGGGACGAAGACCCACCTTACCTGTATGGCGCTGCTGAATCCCCCTACGGTGAAATCAATTCCCCAGGACCGGAGACGGGTCCAGTTATCCACCGCGAGCTGTTGAAGATACTGTCCGATCTCAACTAGGGAGCGGAGGAAATGCGTCTTGAGACCTGGGGCTTGAGTCTTGGGGCTGCGTTGCCCAAACCGAAAAATCGGAAGTTCGAAGTCGGAAGGTGAAAGTTCGAAGTTCGAAGTTCGATGTTCGAACTTACCGAGTCCCAAGCATCAAGAGACCGTCGGCACTGAGTCCCGAGGCCCCCAGCGCAAGACTCAAGACCCAAGACCCCCAAGACGCGAGCCTGCGAGCCCCCGTGACTTTGGTCATTGAGGTCGAGCCATGAATCCTGTTCAATTGGCGAAACAGAGCGTAACCAAAGGAGAGTTGGCATGACGATCGAAAAGAGCGCAACCGTCGGAGAAATGGCCCGTAAACTTCCATCAGCCGCCCGTTTTTTTGAGAAAGCGGGGTTGGATTACTGTTGTGGTGGGAATTTGTCTCTCGAAGAAGCCTGCCGTGTGAATGGCCTTGACGTAAGAACGGTCATTGCTTCTCTCGAAACGATCCAAGACCTCGAAAACCTCTCAGGATCCGAAGCGGACTGGAATACTGAACCTCTTCCCAATCTGGTTCAACACATTATCGATAAGCATCATGCAGTTGTCCGCCAGGAGCTTCCCCGGATGGTGAGACTCATCGACAAGATGTGTGAAGCGCACGGAGAAAAACGCCCCGAGTTTCTTGAAGTTCAGAAACTGATTGCTGAGTTGAAGGAGGAGCTTGATGCTCATCTCCAGAAAGAGGAGGCTGTTCTGTTTCCCTACGTTCAACAGCTTGAGCGGTCGCTGGAGAGTTCGGCACCTGTTCCCGACTCATGTTTTGGAACGGTAAGGCATCCGATTGCGATGATGGAACACGAACACGAAAATGCAGGCGCCATGCTCAGGACCATCCGTGGGCATCTAACGGACAGGACCGGGTGTCCGACCTGCCTGGAGTTTTTCCAGACTTTCGACAGTTTTGAGGCGGATCTACACCAGCACATTCATCTGGAGAATAACATCCTGTTTCCCAGAACCATTGAATTGGAATCTAAGGCAGCCGGTCACCAGAATTAGTCTGCCTGACGGCGATTGATAAGCACCCTTCTCCCGGCAGGCGTTTCCCTGCGAGCATTACTGATTTCCTTTGTGTCCTTGGTGTCTTGGTGGTACATTCCACAGCTGAAGCACCCGCCTCCGAAGGGCCTGCCGAGGAGGCCGCGGGGACAAAGTTCATCTTGAAGAGTTTCAAAGAGGGGTTTAAAGACAGATTGTGCGGAAACAACACTCCAACCACGCCGTTCGAAGTCGGATCAAGCAATCGATTGCCTACTGGTGTTTTGAGGCTTATTGGTCTCTCGAAGAAACATGCAAAATAGCCAGTCAAGTTGGCTGTCGAAGTGTGGAACTGATCGATCCAGATGACTGGCCGATTCTGAAAGACCATGACCTGATCTGTGCCTTGACGTTGAGCCACTGGTTCGACAAGGGAATGAACAACCCGCAATACCAGCCCATGTGCATCGAGAAGATCCGGACCGCGATTGATGCCAGTGCCGAAAGCGGATTCCCAAACGTCCTCACCTTCACGGGGTTCAGTGAGGATATCTCGGACGAGGAGGGTATTGAGAACTGTGTTAGGGGATACAAACAGATTATCGGATACGCAGAGGAGAAAAACGTCAATCTGTGCCTGGAGATGTTGAACACGCGGGTTGACGTGGAGATGAAGGGTCATCCGGGCTACCAGGGAAACCGTACCGAATACTGCGTGGAAATCGTCAAGCGAGTCGGCTCGCCCCGAATGAAGCTTCTGTTCGATATCTACCACGTTCAGATCATGGAAGGCGACATCATCAGGCGCATTAATGAATATCAGGAGTACATCGGCTATTATCACGTCGCTGGAAATCCAGGCCGCAACGAACCTGACGACACTCAGGAAATCAACTACAAGGCGGTCATGAAGGCAATTGAAGCCACCGGTTACACCGGCTATGTTGGCCAGGAGTTTCTACCCACAAGCGACCCCTTGATGAGCCTTCAAAATGCCGTTTCACTAATTGGGGGCGGTGCTTGAACTTTGGAGATTCATTCTTCCCGGACTTCGACAAAGCTTACGTTTAAGCGAGCGACGAAGTTCGCGTCAAGCTCGGGTATCTGGCATCTGGTGACTGGTATCGGGTGACTTGGAACTACGGACTGGGATCTAACCACTAAATCACAAAGACACAAGCAGATCTTGGTAGTGATTTCGTGCTTTAGTGGTAGATTCGGAATTATCGCCTCTCTCCTAATCTTGTGCCCATCTGAACTGGATACCCGTCGAATACATCAGGTCGTTCCTTTTGTTGCCGGGCAGTGGGTTGGACAGAAACTTGTCCGAAAGGACGATAGTAAGCGCAAGGTGATTGTTCAGATTGAAATCAACCCCCGCTCTCACCCGAAAGCGGTACTCCCCTCTCTCGCTCAGATTCGGAAAGAAATAGAACCCATGATAGGCCCGTAAAGCCCTGGTGAGTTTGTGATCTGACTCTTCGTAGAAATTGACTTCACCAGAATTCCTCAAAAGACCTGTCGAGAACTTTTCCCGGTTCCAGTTGCCTCCTCCTCCGACGTCCCATGTGTGCCGGTCGCTGCGAATGACATGCCATCCGAGACCGCCTCCGAGAACCGTGCGCAAATCCAGATCCTGAAACTCGTCAATATCGAAAGAAGCGCCAGTGTAAACGAAGAGACCCGTACTAATGTTACGCTCGTAGCGCACTCCCCCGCTAATAGCGTTAGCGATAGTGCCGAATGCCTCCGTGGTTCGTTGAGTCGAGTAGATCTGCTCGAAGACCAGTGTAGTCCTGTCGAACCCAGTGGTGCGCCGGACAAGAGCCCCGCTGTTGATCGTTGTCGTATCAGCATTTCCTTTTGCTGCCGCTACGCCCAGTTCAGCCTCTATCGACCAGAAGTCCAGCCAACCCGGATTTCTCTGACGCTCCAGCTCTCGCTCATACGCCTGCTGATTGTCTGCATCGCGGATACCCTCCAAAGCCGAAAGGGTACGAGTCACTTGAGACTGGTTATCACGAGTTATCTTGACTTGTTCACCTTCGGTGGCAATCTTCCCGACGACTTTTTCACCGTCAGCAAAAGTCGTCGTCAGCGGTTCGTCCGTTTCGATGGACACGATGTCCTTGATGTCGATGACGACATCA
Source organism: Acidobacteriota bacterium (assembly GCA_030597245.1). Taxonomy (GTDB): domain Bacteria; phylum Acidobacteriota; class UBA6911; order RPQK01; family JAPXNP01; genus JAUWTT01. The sequence continues at coordinate 3,760 of JAUVSF010000168.1, read as the reverse complement.
CCCATAAGCTCCGACTTAACGGTCATTTTCCCGTCGGTGCTATCGGTTACCTGGCCGGTGACGCGGTCACCGTTTGACAACACAATGCTGTCACCGGACACGTAAGACGTGACGAACGCAAGGAAGACACCTGCCAGGGTCATCTTCCACAAAGAATCGAAATGGCGGTAATTCATGATCATGTTTGATCCTCTGAAACTGAATCTCTCTTCAGGGTCGCCAGCAATTGCTCCACAGAATCAAGGGGCGGAACCTGTCCGTCCAGGGTGTTTCTTAGAGTGACCTCGCACCCGTAGACCTCCTTTTTATCGTCTTTGCCCATCCGCAAGGGCATCCAGCGCGACTGGAGGTACCTTTGGAATCGACAGCGCCTTTCTCGAAGCGCGCGGACCAAGCCTTATTAGCCTACGACAAAGAGACTCTTTGCACATGTTTCGATACTCGAGTGGTGTCGGTCACGTACTATCGCGAGGGTGTGTACCCGATTGACGGAATCCAAGCGCGCTCCTGGATCGTTGGCAGGAAGTCCTTCGGCGGTTCGATGCCAAGGGCCTTTGCATCATACGTCGACCAACGGGGCATCGGGATTTCGAGCACACGCACGTAGTAAAACGCCGAGAGCGACTGGGAAAGGAGATGTCCAGCACGGAGGTCGAGTGTTCGAAGAATACCACGACAGCCCCTATTGTCGGGAGCAGACGCACTTGACGGAGCTCGCGGGTATTACTTCACGAGACCGACTACGCAGTGGAACACATCGCTGGCCGCCCGCACCAAAGCTATCGTTGGCTCATCTCCAACCGGAATCTGGCGCGCCTGATCACCTGGCCAGAAAATCGTTCTACCCATCTGGTCGTAACGCAGCAGACACTATATCCTCTTAGAATGCTCGATTCGTCCGCATCCGGTGAACCTTCATCCAAAGCGTATCGGAAGGTCTTGACCAGTACCAAACAGGGTGTGCATGTGGAAAGGTGGCAGCTTTCCCAGGACGAGGTAGCTCCTAATTGCACATTCCTCTGGAAGATTCACAAAGAAATACTTCATGGAGGCAAGCAGGAGGGCGTAGACGTCATCCGAATCGACAATGGTCGACTCCGGTTCTCGGTGATACCGACTCGAGGGATGGGCTTGCTGGAGGCTCAGTTGGAGGATCTTCGTTTGGGGTGGGACTCTCCGGTAAAGGAGCTTGTCCACCCCCAGTATGTGAATCTAGAGAGTCGGGGGGGACTGGGGTGGCTGGAAGGTTTCAGTGAATGGGTTGTCCGTTGTGGACTCGAATTTGCCGGGGCACCCGGCAACGATAAGTTCATTACGAATACTGGCGATGAAGCCGAAATGGAGCTCACGCTGCATGGCAAGATTGCCAACATTCCCGCTTCTGAGGTCGAAGTATTTGTGGACAGTGAACCGCCTCACCGCATCAGAATCGTTGGTAGGGTAGATGAACGAATGTTTTATGGACCCAAGTTGGAACTCCAGACGGAGATCTCGACCGTCCCAGGTTCGAATACGCTCAGCCTTAAAGACTCTGTCACCAATAGAAGCTCCTCCTCTCAGGAGTTCCAGCTCATCTACCACTGCAACTACGGAACACCCCTTCTGGAGAAAGGGGCAAGGTTTGTAGCACCGGTCAAGCGTGTTTGGCCGATCAACGACCACGCGGCCTCGTTTATCGACGAGTACGATGCATACTGTGGTCCCATCTCGGGATTTGTGGAACAGGTCTACTGCATCGATCCCCTGGCTGAGGAGAACGGCCTCACTACTGTGATGTTGAGGAATCGGTCCTCTGACAAGGCCGTGGCAATGACCTTCTCCACTGAACAGCTTCCTTGCCTCACGCTGTGGAAGAACACGGCGGCGATGGAAGAGGGATACGTCACCGGAATCGAGCCGGGAACTGGCTTCCCGTACAACCGTCGCGTGGAACGAGGATTCGGAAGGGTTCCAAAACTCAGGCCTGGAGAGACGCGCAACTTCGAGATCGATTTCTCTGTTTTGGACTCTGCCTCCCAGGTTGCCAGGGCGGCTGCCCGAATTGAGAACATCCAAACGAAATGTGAACCTGAACTAGTCCGTTCGGCGCCAAAAGTAGAATAGAGTTATTGGTTACCTGTGAGGATACTGGAGTAGCGGGATCCGGGTAGGTGGATTGATGGTAATGTGCCAGGTGTCGGGTTCATTGTCTGAAGCCCTGCCACGAGAGAATGTCTGGTGGCAGTTGGATTTGACCGGCTTACGTTGAGATTCGGGACGTGAAGCCCGAGATAACGCTACCGCCCGCGGCGGCGGCTGTTTTAATGAAAGGAGAACACAGATGGGTGCAACATCTGTACAGGAATTGGCGATCGTTTCACACAACATTCGTTCCGTCGTTGAAGCTGCATTGGAGGAAAGTGGAGGGCTGTTACGGTTGTTGCCCTGTTGGGTTCCCCGATCCTTCCTGCAGCCCGGAAAGCGCCTGAAGCTGGATCCCCGAGACCTTTATGCCTTTGGCCTTGATCGTGGGGGGATAGATGAGCGCTGGTTTGCCTCGACGACTCCGGCGGCTAATGAGAACCGGGAACCGGACGAAGGCCTCAGCTACATCGTCCATGGGGAAAGTCGAGTACTGTTGACTGACGCCATTGCAGAGCTTGGCACCGAGATGATCGGTGAGAGTATTTGGAGCAAGTACCAGCGCTGGCCGGTCTACAGCAAGTTTTTCGATAACATGGGTCCAATCCCCCACCATATGCATCAGAATGCGGAACAGGCTGCCCTCGTTGGGCAGGAAGGAAAACCGGAATCCTATTACTTTCCGCCACAACACAATAACGTCGGCAACAATTTTCCTCATACGTTCTTTGGCCTGAACCCGGGAACTACGAAAGCGGATGTCCGCCGTTGCCTTGAAAACTGGAACCGTGGCGACAACGGTATCCTCGATCTTTCGGCGGCCTATCGACTGCAGCCGGGATCCGGATGGCTGCTGCCCCCGAGTATTCTCCATGCACCCGGCTCCCTTTGCACTTATGAACCCCAGTGGGGATCGGATGTGTTCGGCATGTACCAGTCTCTGGTGGAAGGTCGAGAGGTCCCCTGGTCGCTTCTGGTAAAAGACATGCCGGAGGAAAGACATACGGATCTTGACTGGATTGTTGATCAACTTGACTGGGAAGGAAATGTCGATCCGTACTTCAAGAAGAATCACTACCTGGAGCCGATCCGGGTTGCTGATACGGAATCTGAAGGATATATCGACAAGTGGATCGTTTACGGTCGTATCGATGGCATCCAGTATTTCAGCGCCAAAGAACTCACCGTCAAGCCCGGGGCAAAATGTACGGTACGGGACAACGGTGCTTTCGGCATGACGGTCGTACAGGGCCAGGGGAGAATGAACAACCTGACCCTGGACTGTCCCAAACTGATCGGCTTTCACGATATCACGCAGGATGAGGTCTTCTGCACTGAGTCGGCCGCTCGAGCCGGAATCACCTATGAGAACACTTCTCCCTGTGAAGACCTTGTGATGCTCCGCTATTTCGGCCCGGAAGCTAACCCGGAAGCGCCGGAAATTGGTGACTGTGACTAGCTGTCCCGCCACCAGCAACTGAAGGAGGGTTTCCCGTGAGTACAGCTTATCCAAAACTACACAACGCGACCTGGCCAGGCGTTGTGGGCAAAGGCCCCGACTCCGAGCCACCGATCGACCTCGATAAGATGATCGAATTAACCGCTGCGGCCGAGGTGGATGGAACAAGGTTCGATGGTG
>JAUVSF010000186.1 GCA_030597245.1 Acidobacteriota bacterium | reverse complement strand
TGAGAATGAGCTGTTCTCGACCGGCGGCCTCCAAAATGATCGGTGATGTGTAGTTCGCTAGTTTAGGTCGTTCCTGTTTCCAGACGATTTTCCCGCTGGAGCGATCGAGTGCCACGAGTGCACCCCCACCCTTGTTGTCTGCCGAGGCTATTACGAGCGATTCGTAGATGGCCGGAGAGGAGCCAAACCCCTGGTGTAAGACGAAATCGGAAATCTTTGTCTGCCAGAGCTGCTTGCCATCAAGATTCAATGCGGTCGTGTAAACGGCACCTCCATTTAGAAAATTGATAAAGACGCGCCGGCCATCAAAGGCTACCGTAGCTGCCGCCAGATTCGATTTCTTGTGGCCCCCTTGTGGAAAACCTCCCCGATGTACATCGGTTTTCCAAATCCTCCGTCCGGAGCTCCGGTCATAACAGAGCACAGACTGGACCTCTTTGTCGTAATCCGCGGTCGCGAGAAAGACCTGATCTCCCACGACAGTAGGTGAACCGTGTCCGCTCCCAGGAACTGGGCTACTCCAGAGAATATTTTCGGATTCGCTCCAGTGCAGCGGCGGTTTTTGATCAGCAACCGCCACCCCATTACGACTTGGTCCCCGCCACCATGGCCAGTCATTCTCATCCAAGGCGATTTGTTTGTCTGCCGCAACTTGTTGCTTGCCTCCGGCTCTTAAGCCTCCAACCGAAAGGCTTGGCAGCGTAATCGCTAACAAGAATAAGAGAATACAAGTCGTTGGTTTCTGTTGTTGCTGGGATAAAGATGAATTGTCATTCTTCCACATGATCAGACCTGCTCACTTTCTTTCAGACACAGAACCAAAAACGAAGAACACGCTAGTCATGGCCCAAGACCACCGAGTCCTGATCTGGCAGGAGCTACAGAGTTCCAGCTCACAGCTTCGGCAGCAATTCTGACACAGAGTAGGGATTCTGACATCCCCAGTTGCTTGTGAATCTGTTCACGGCAAGAGCTCTTCATACAATACGTCATCCTCTATAACGAACTCAATGCGGTTCGCGCCGGTCTGGTCAAACGTCCCGAGGACTACCGAGTGGTGTCGGCCTACTGGCGCCGGGCGGGTATAAAGACCGACCTGTTGATTCCGCTCGAGGAGTGCCGCCAAAAGGGGCTTTACAAGAGCTGAAGAAACCCGATTCCACACTTGGGAGGGTGGGTGTTCCGGCTTAGGGAGCAGCTATCACACGCCTACTCGCCAGGATGGACGACTTCAGCCAAGTGCGAAACCTTCCCCGAAAACCGATCTTACGCTCCTTCAGGTCGATCTGCGTCAGAAAACCACGGCAACCCCACTTGCAAAAGGGCACTATAGCCTTCCCCTAGTAGCCTGTCGGACTTTCGCCGTAAGTCCTTTGTTTTCAACAACGGGACTTTTTCAGGTAAAAAGTTAAGTGTTTATATCTCAATAACTTACACGAATCAGACCACGCAAGTTCGACAAACTGCTAGGCCAAGAGAGACTCTCCGACCACAACTGAGGACTGGAAACGACACATCTCGGGTTGATTCAGCTGAGCCTGGCCTGCTCCACCACTGCCTATTCAGCCTTGGCACAGATCGCCCGGATCAGATAGGAGACAAAGCCACCGGGTGGTGCAGTTGTTGCAGTTAGCGTAACTTCCCATCCCCTGCCATCTGCTGAAGGATAACTCTCAGACATCACAGTAGGACGAGGAAGACCCTTCATATCGACGTAGGGTCCACCTCCTAACACCTTTGTACCCGCCGGACAATCCACTTGGAGTACCAACGTTTCTCCAGTGAATCTGGGTGTGAAAGCAGTCGGTGGACTGCTTACGACGACATGGCCGTTGAGTTTGTTCTCTTTCCACTGGAGATCGGATCCGTTCCATCCCAGTACCTGTCCGACAGCGGGCGCTCCTGCTGCCAGTTTCGGCTGGCTAATCGCACCATCGGCCAGATCCTGGGGACCAATACTGCGGTCGATGACTTTCGCACTCCCAACACTGTTATCGGCGATCTTTTCATTCGTGACCGCATTCCCCGCGATTTTTGTGGTGGTAATACCTGAGGTTGCAACCGAAAGCTCAACTTCTCCCGATTGACCGCCTCCGGTCAATCCATCTCCTGCGATCACAGCGGTAATATCCCCGCCGGCAGCGCCTTGAGCCGTCGAGGAGATCGTCAGGATATTGTTGCTGCTGGTGACCATGACATTTTCACCCGCTTCCAGGATTACATCGTCCGCCAATCCGTTCAGGCTCCTGACAACCGCCCCCTCAGCGATCTTATCGGCAGTGACTGCTCCTTCTGCCAGATGTTCGTTCCTGACCGAGCCGGTCGTCAGAGCTCCCGCTTCACGGGGGGACAGAGCCGCAACCGATGAAAGAAGGTTGTTGTCGGACCGTAGTGTCATCAGAACGACAGGTTGTGTTGAATTGATTTCCAACATGCCTTCAAAACTCTTCAGACCTGGGAAAAAGGGTTTCTCGGTCAGAAAACGGGCTATGTGTTGCTTGGGACCCAATTCAAATTCCGCTGTCTCGGCAAGCACTCCTTTTGAGTCAACGAGCTTGACCGCGAGAAGGGCAGTGCTTTGCGAGCTTGGATTCGCAAGGGCGATACCGGTATTAGTAGAGCCGGATTCTACAAAACAGAAGAGCTTACTTGTAACGGTCGGAGTGCTCGGAAGCACCCCGACTCTGGGCAGTTCCTTACCATTGATTGTGATCTGGAAGAATTCAGTTGCTTCAAATTTTCCTTCGGAGAATAGCTTCGACCAGCCTACTGTAAGCTTTTCGCTCGAGCCGCCTGCGTGCCAGGTCTGTGTCCCGTGGGGATCAATTCCCAGTACTCCGGTCTGCACCAGACTGCCATCGTCACCATAAATCTCGAACTCCACGTCGATCCAAACATCCAGCGGATTATGGACAGCGAACGATGTCGTCGCTCCACCTCCGACCGCAAACTGAGCAAAGTACTGGGTACTCTCTCCAAACTGGGCACCGGCAACGAGGAAACAAGTCCAAAAAACAGAACAGGAAACGAAAAGAACTCTGAAGAAACGTGAGGGGTGCATGATACTGACCTCCTGAGCCGAAGCTTGAGATTAAGAAACCCATCTGATAATCCAGCGTTTCGTAAGCAAGGTCCCGCTTACATCCCGAATCGCTCTATTCATACGAGACTGAAAAGAGTTGGAAAGTCTCCTTATGTAAATCGAGTAATTAGTCCGAATCGGAAGCCACGAACAGGATTTTCAACCTGTCCTTTCCCAATTCAATGATTTCGAAAACCAGAGGACCATGAGCACCTTCGAAAACAACTTCAATCCGGCCCGGTCCTGGAGATTTCCACTCGCCTGAATAGGAAACCAGCCCGTCCTCGGGCGCGATTCGGAATTGAATAAAATCTCCGTTTCGGTCGATCTTAAACCCCTCTCTCCCTCGAGATGGAGGAAAATCCTTATATCCAGCGGTCCGAAAAACCTGGAATCCGCTCTCATCCTCTTCATAAGAATGGATCCAGTGCTGGAAGATACCTTCAGGAGGCGAAGATGAGGAACTAGTCTGAGCCAGGCCCAGCCAACACCAGCAAGTGCAAAGCACCGAAAGAATCCAGATTATCTTTCGTCGAGACGGTGACAGCTCATTCTTCAGGCAAAACACGAAATCATATGCTCCGATTGATCAAATTCAGGGATGCGCTTCTTTCAACACTAAGGTCTGACCTCCAACAAGCCCTTCTCCCCTCTCGTTGATCAGATACTGTTCAATATTCAGCCCGTAGACATTGCGTCCTGGTATGGGGTTCAAAAAGGGAATCATTTCCGCACGGATCACCATCAACTCTCCGTTGTCCAGAAATATATCCTCGAGAACTGCTCTTCTCTCAACGAGCCTGATTACCGGAGGATCCAGGATCTCGAAACCTTCTCCCCGCCCACCGGAGTGAGCCCAGTGATCGAAAAGGCCGCCGAGATCGATGCGAATCTCTCCAAAATCAAGTAAGGAAGGTTTTCCAGAAATCTGGGGAAACGAGAATACGAGATTGAAGGTTTGGGGTTCGCCAAAATAGTTGGCAACAATAACATGCCCTTCTTTACTGCCGGACGATGTTTTCTCTGTGACCGACACGTTCTTCCAGGCGATATTGTTGTTCTTCCTGACATTCTGGTTGAGGTCTGAGGTCTCTGGAGAAGTCATACCATAGGGTGAACTGGTTGCAGTCTCAATCCGGGATAGTAAGCAAAAGTGGGTCTTATCAGCGCCGAAACTGGAGTAGTCGGAAGGATTGGGAGGAATCCAGGGGAATCCCAGAATCGTAAAATCCCGGCCTTTGACAACACCGCTTGTTTTCTCACCGATGCTGCCTCCCATGAGTGCCGGACCCGTGACGCTTCCGTCCCAAGGCTTTGGCCAACTCAATCCCGTGGAAGCTTTTGCCCAGTAGAGTTTCACCGTAGCAGATGAGGCATCGCTGCAGCCGCGGTTCCTGACGCGGACATAGATATAGTTGGTTTGGGAGGCAATCGGATTTTGATGCTCCTGATTGGTTAAGCCGTCATTGTTGTTGCGGATCCATATGTCATTGCTGCGGTACAGGAAATTCGACGCTGTATTGGGTTCTTCCCCGGTATCTGTCGAACTGTCCTGAGAGTACAGGTCCGGACCTGAAACGGATTCCGGAGGAATTAACGCATCGGATCCCAGTAGCTTTGACCGCGTTGTAAACAGAGCTGCGTTCATCCGGTCGGCCTGTCCGTTTGTGAACATATAGAGGCATTTGTCGTCACAGTAGTCCATGTAATCCATGAACACGTCCCCTTTGGGGCCATTGTTACAGGAAACTGTCGGAAAGCTGGGACATCCGGTGTTCTGAAGATACTGATTGGGTGTATCGTTCACGAAATCGCTGCCGGAGCACTTGTCGGCAGCCTTTCCGTCATCTCCCCAGATGTGCTTGAGATCTAACCAGTGTCCGATCTCATGAGTAGCGGTTCGACCGAGATGAAACGGCTTTTTGGCTGTTCCCGTATTCCCAAAATACTCGTAGTCGATCACGACTCCATCCACGTTAGCCGGGTCTCCAGGGAAGGTCGAGAAACCGAGGAGACCGGAATGGAGATTGCAAACCCAGATATTCAGATACTTGTCACGAGGCCAGGCATCAACCCCACCAGAGGAGCTGAATTTCATGGGAACTCCCTGGCTGGTAAATTTGTGTTTGTGGTCGTAAACGAAGGTGTCCTTGGTGGTTTTTGTCCTCGTGATCCCGGTGGTCGGTTTACAGTCGGGGTCTCTCACCGTCAGTTTGAACTGGATCCTGGTATCCGCAGTGGTCGACTTAAACGCATTGGGTACCTTGCTGGTATCTGTATTCAGTTTTCGAAAGTCCTTATTGAGGATGTCGAGCTGGCTCTTGATCTGCGCATCGGAAATATTCTGAGCAGTTGTTTTGTAGATGACGTGGAAGACTACCGGAATGGTGGTTGCAGCGGCCTTTAATCCTGCCTCACCTTCGTCGACTTTCGCATTGACATAATCATCGATTTCGCCGTCGATGTCGCGCCGCAACTCAGCATAGTCCGCATGGGCTTCGAGGTATTCCTGATAGCCCTCCAAGGTCGCACAGAAGCGTTCGAAGGTGGGAGTCGGCGCCGAAGGCGGACCCGCGGTCAATTGAAACCCTGTCGAGGTCATCTCCAGTCGGATGACGGTTAACACAATTTCCTGTTCTGCTTCAATTCGCATCGAGCCCAGAAAGTTGTCCGGCACCTCATCGAAAACCTGCGATATGAATCTGGCGAAATGACCTTCGAACGGGACCTCTTCCCGACGTCGGAAGAGGTTCCCGTCCTCGTCGAACAGGCTGAGTGTCAAGTTGAATTCAGCCGGTGGCTCCTCCCCGTCTGCGCTTTGGGCAAAGAGGGCCCAGGCGAATCCGGTGTCGACTGAGGAACTTCTTTCCACCGGGAAGACAAATTGTCGGCTCGGTTGACCGGGAGCCACTCCGATGGAATCGATCAATTCAGCGTCCGTGCCGTAATTGTAGAAGAAGGCTGACGTGATCGTACCCGTCGAATAGCCCTCGGACGCCTCAATGCGCAGGTAGCCGGCCCTCAAGACCGGATCACCAACAATCACAAATTTCTGGGTCGCCTGGGCCGGTAATTCGATTTCGAATCCTCCCGTTTGGGAGATGTTGGCGTCATTCACCAGGACATCACCTGGCCAGGCCAGTTCGGTTCCGGTCAGCAGCTCAACCCTTCCAGTCCAGAGAGAATCTGAGTTATTTGAAATCATCACCACGGATTTGTAACCGGCTCCGAGAGCGAGCTGGGAATAGGTAACCGGAACCGAATCGGCAAATTCCGGGAGCGGATCCGGAGGGATGCTGGTGAGCTGGACCTTTCCGGGCTGAGTCTTCTCAAGCCGCAGGACTGTCAGGTGAATCGGGTGCTCTGCTTCGACTAGAACCTTACCCAGAAACGCTTCGGGCACTTCGTCGAAAACTTCGGAGAAAAAGCGGGCATAATGTCCGGTGAAAGGAACCACAAGCTGTTGATAGACTGCTCCTGCCTGATCGAAAAGAGTCAGAGTGATCAAGTCTCCGTCTTCCCCGTCCTCGCGGAGTCCCTGGTCATTCCCAACTGGAGCCCACGCAAATCCGGTATCGATAGTCCTGCCGTCGCCACCAAGTGTGGCCGAAATCCTCTCCACAGGGAAAATGAATCGGGAACTGGCATTACTTGACTCAACACCGATGGAGTCAATCAGATCGCGCCGGGTCAAAAGATTATAGAAAAAGGAGAGGGAAATCGACTCGTTTGTATAGCCGGGATGCGCAGCCACCTGGAGGTATCCGGCATACAGCTCGGTGCTGCCTGTCAGCTCAAATTTCTTAGTCGCATAGGCAGGCAAGCTGATTTCAAACGACGATGTCCCATCCTGAGCTGTCCCGTTTATTGACCAGTTACCCGGCCAGGGCTGGTTGTTTTGATGTCGCAGCGATGCCCGGCCCTCCCAGGTTTCTCCAGTCAGGTTGGAGATCATCAGAATACATTGATAATCTCCACCCAGGGCCAATTGCGGGTAAGTAACTGCTTCGGGTGCCGCAGTCGTCTCGGGTACCGATTCCGGATTCCAGGGATCACTTCCACCATGGTATTCTTCTTCATTCGTAAACCCATCCCCATCCGGGTCCTCCGACGCATCATTGGCGACTGGATCGAGACCGTTTTCAACCTCCCACCCATCGGGCATGGTGTCGGAGTCGCTGTCGAAAAGATTCGGACTGGTTCCAAACCAGGCTTCTTCAAAATTGGCCAGTCCATCCTGGTCCGGATCCAGCACAGCGTCTCCCTGGTTGCCCGGTTCAAGGCCATGTTCATCCTCAAAATCGTCACTCATGCCATCGCAATCGAAATCGGGTAATACGGTAATTACAACTTCCTCTCTGATCGTGATGTCATCGTCAAGATCAGTAATCTCGAGGGCTATAACGTGTTCACCCGGTGGGAGCGGCTGTAATGCGAGCTGCTGGATGGTTTGTACATCTTCAGATTCTCGGCTGGATCGCAATCCAATCCGGGTTGGAAACCCATTCACATACCACTGTCCCGAAAGAGGGCCCAGGTCGGGTTCAATTACCGCTGCCCTGATCCGGGGATGCTCGCATTGAAGAAAAACCTGTGATGGCTCGGGCATGGGGATCGGGTCGGTGGAAACCGGAAGGTTCAGGAAAGCGATAACTGGAGGCTTTCCTTCGACCACGATTCCTTCGTCACCGATTGAAGATCCAGAGTTGAGTCCATCCGAAACAACAATGCGAATGCGTCCGCTTCCGGATCGCGTTCCTGGTGAACCGCCGGTATTCCAGACATAAGATCCCATAAAACCTTCACCGACTCGTTCCATGGCGATTTGATCCACGATTACCTGCCAGTTCGTGTCGCCATTGGGTGAGTAGTAGAGAGTCGTGAACAGTTGCTCGCTGTCTTCGTCAGTCGCGTCCCACGCGATAAAGACATCGTCATAAGGGCCAAAGACACCTCCGAGCGGTGTCAGAAGTGTGACTTCGGGTGCTATCAAGGTGCGCTCAATCCGGGCCAAGAGTGTCTCTTCCCTATCGCTCATATATAGGAGTTCGATCCACTCGGTTTCTTCAGGGAAAGGAGTGACGACCACGAAAGGCACTTCCGAAACCGGCCAGGTGTCATATCCTTCCGGGGGAGCAACCTCGGTGAAAATATTGAAGGGGCTTTCCTGGAGTACCTCGCCCTCACGATATCCGCATATCAGTAAATAGGGGCCTTCCGGATCAGTTGGAGTGTTTTCCAGCCCGGCCGTTATATGGACCGACAGGTCCGCACCTGGTTCGGGGACAAAACCACAGCAGGATTCTTCAGATCCTGGAATACGGCCGCTGACTATCAGCTGATGTTCGCTTTCCTCCTGAGTGGGAGTCACTAGACTACTGCCGGACG
>JAUVSF010000411.1 GCA_030597245.1 Acidobacteriota bacterium | reverse complement strand
TGTCTGGGATCAGCACTCGGAGGATCAAATCTATTCGAATGGAAAGATGCCTCAGGACAACCTCTTCCGTTCCAGTCCAGGGAGGGAGTAGAGGATTTCCTGAGGACTGCTGAGATCGTGAAATTCGAGAGGATCAAGGAAGGTACGACCGATCCTCATCGAGTCCTTCTCGAGCGTGATGGTGTACAGATGAAAGCCTGTTTCCGAGATGTACACGTCTACAAGAAGATGGAACGGCTGGAGAGTGGAGCTATCAAGTACGACTTTCGTGATGAGGCTGTCTATGAGTTAGCTGCCTACGAGTTGGGAAAGCTGCTGGGACTGAAGAATATTCCCCCCACGGTTCTGCGCGAAGTGAAGGGCAGGAAGGGAACACTGCAAGCCTGGGTGGAAGGCTGCATGATGGAAAAAGACCGTCAGAAGAAGAACATTCAGCCGCCGAGAACGTGGAACTGGGTGATGCAGAACCAGATCATGCAACTGTTTGACCTGCTGATCAGTAATGAGGATCGAAATCTGGGTAATGTCTTGATCGATTCCGACTGGAAACTGTGGATGATCGATCACACCCGCTCATTCCGAACTTATAAGAAACTGAGCAACGAGGAATCGATTAAGTTCTGTGAGAGAAGCATGTGGTCCAGACTCAGAAGTCTGGATGGAGAAGCGGTTGAACAGCAGTTGGCACCCTACTTGAGCTCGGGCCAGATCAAATCTCTGCTGAAACGCCAGGAACTGCTGGTCGAGTACATCCAGGAAATTATCGACGAGCGTGGTGGAAACAAGGTTCTGTTCAGCTATCCCGCGGCCGTCGAGAAGGCGCCGGTCAAGGTCCAGACCAGCCTCTCGATTAACCTCCAGGCCAATCCTTCAGAAGACTGTTTCCCTGCTTCCGCACTGCAGCTTCCAGAGTTGAAAGAGGATTTTGCCAGAGCATGCCGGGACTGTGAGTTGGTGGACGGCTACGATCTGTCCGCAGACTTCACGGTGATAGTGGAGGATCCAGGTCTGGACTGGAAGGTTTCGATCCTTGGCCGAAGCGGTGTACTGCTGGAAGAGCTCCAATGGACCGGCTCTCTGGCGATCGGACTCAAGAAGGCTGTGAGGTTTCTTCGCCAACAGAACGATGACAATCTCGGATCACAGGACGTGAGACTTGTAGCCAGCCTTTAGCCCGGATAATTAAAACCACCAAGGACACTAGGGAACTGCAAGCGTCTCCCCTGTGATTAGTAACCAAGCATGTCACGGGCGAGACGCTTGCAGTTCCGTCAGATTAACCAGTAAACAAGAAGTACCAACACCACCAAAGCAAGCGAAATCGCGGCTGCGCCAAACACTAACCATTTCTTCGTTTTGAAGGAACCGGTTCGAACCGGGGAGTCATACTCGCAGACCCTCTGCAGGTCTTTGCCGAGTTCCTTTGCCGACCGGTACCGCCGGAGAGGATCTTTACGGAGGCATTTGCCGACGATAGTTTCAAATTTCTCAGAGGCTTCATAATTGAAGCGAGCGATAGGATGGTACGATTCGTGGCAGATGCTGTTGAAGGTGTCTCCGATCGTTTTCCTTTGGAAAGGACGTCTCCCGGTCAACAGTTCATAGGCAATAACTCCCAGGCTGAAAATGTCCGATCTCGGATCTATCTGCTTTCCCATCGCCTGCTCTGGGCTCATGTAATTCACTGTACCCAGAACTGTCCCCGGGAGAGTAAGAGTATCGGCGCTTACAAAACCCTCTGCATGCAGTCCGAAGCCCCGTTGAACCTTTACGAGACCGAAGTCCAGAATCTTAATCTCACCTGTCTCTTTGATCATCAGGTTTGAGGGCTTCAGGTCACGGTGAATGATTCCCTTTTTATGTGCTTCCTGCAACGCATCCACAACCTGCAGGAGGATATCCGTAACCTGCTGCCAGGAGAAAGGACTTCTCTCGATTCTCTGGCTCAGAGTCTCGCCTTCGACATACTCCATCGCAATGTAATACACTCCGTCCCGCTCACCGAAATCCAGAATCCGGGCGATTGCGGGATGTTTCAATGCGGCAACTGCTTTTGCCTCTCGGAGAAAACGCCTGACTGCAGAGCGGGTTAACGCCAGGTGTGGCGCTAGTATCTTGACGGCTTCAATCTGTCCCGACCGAATGTCACAAGCTTTGTAAACAGATCCCATTCCGCCGATGCCAATTGGAGAAAGAAGGCGATGCCGGCCCAGAACGCTGCCCTCCGTAATCTGGGGTGAAATCATACTCAGTTCCACGGCGTGGGCCGCCATTGCCGGTTCTTCCATGAAACTGTCGCTCAAACTGTCAGACTGAAGCAATTCGCACAGTTCCTTCAAGAGGTCCTTGTCGCTTCCGCATTCCCTCTCCAGGAATTCCAGGCGCAGCTCATTCTCCCGCTCCAGCGCCTGATGGAAGAGTGACTCAATCTTCTTCAAGCGATTCATCTTTGAGCACCCATTTCGATCCGTCCTGCCACGATGACTGTTTCGTGGAAATCATGTGCCGCCGGGCAGAGAAAAACAGGCTCTTCCCTCTGGAGACGGTTTTCTGCTCAGCTATTCGCACATCGCATTCCTCAGCCACGCCTTCGCAAAGCGCCAATCCCGCGCCACCGTTTCCTGCGAGATCCCCAGCGATTCGGCTGTCTCCTTGACTGACAACCCTCCGAAGAAACGAAGTTCGACGACTCTGGACTTTCTGGAGTCCAGCCTGGCCAGATCTGTGAGAGCTTCATCCAGGGCTATCAAGTCGTGATTATCGTTGCCACTGTCAGCCAGGAGCTCCTCATTGAGAGTAAACTGCCGCTGCCCACCTCCCCGTCTCTGAGTGTCCCGGGAACGAGCGAATTCAACCAGAATGCGGCGCATCAAGCAGGCAGAGATCGCAACGAATTGATTTCGGTTCTTCCATTCGAGCCCCTTCACTTCATTGAATCTCAGATAAGCTTCGTTGATCAAGGCTGTAGTCTGGAGGACATGATCCGGGCGTTCTCGCCGCATATAGCTGTGGGCCAACCGGCGGAGCTCTTCGTAGACGAGGGGCACGACTTCGTTCAAGGCCACCTCATCTCCGAGGTTCCAGGCTTGCAGGAGTTGCGTCACTTGCTCCTTCGATATCGGCTTCGTCATGTGCCACTCTCCGAAGGAAATCCTCTGCAGATTATAGCACCGCGATCCACCGAGGCCGGTCTTTACTGGTCCGGTTTTTGGTAGTCCGACACGTAGGCGGGTTACTCCGATTTCGTGCTGAGGTTCTAGAAGTCTGCACAGCAGAACGCTTTTCACGGAGCCTTCAGGGTCAGATTGCCCGGAAACACACGATGTTCAGGGCAGAATAGGCCCAACATACCACAACATGACCGAAAAGCGACCTCAAATAGGTCTACTGCTCCTACGAAATTTTCTGCCGCGCAGACTTCCAGGCCGCATGTCGCACAGCAGGATAAAGTCCGAACACCACTCCAAGAGTACTCGGAAAAAGCACTGCGCCATCCACAGTTAGCCACGAGATGGCAGCATCCCAGTAGCCCAGAGCCTCAACGTATCAGGGCTTTCATACCTTCCATACTTCCCACACCTTGCCCACTAACGCCGGACCAGGCTCCAGGGTCACTTCGCCAGGCTGCCAGCCGGATGGTGTCACTTCGCCGGTCTCTCGCACATGCTGAAAGGCCTTCACCTGGCGGATCAACTCTTCGGGATTGCGTCCCACTTCGGGGGTTAACACCTCCATCGCCCGAATCACAAAGTCGGGATCGATGATGAATCGACCGCGAATATCTACACCCGCCTCTGGGTCGTAGACTCCGTACACCTCACCTACCTTTCCCCCTGCATCAGACAACATTGGAAAAGAAACCCCGCCATCAACCATCTTGGACAGTTCTTCTTCCTGCCAGATCTTGTGTACGAACCGACTGTCAGTGCTCATTGCCAGCACCTCAACTCCAAGATCCTTAAGCTCACCGTATAGGGCGGCGACCGCCGCCAATTCCGTAGGTCAGACAAAGGTGAAGTCTCCCGGATAGAAACAGAGCACAATCCACTTCCCCTTATAATCGGAGAGTTTGACGGGCTTGAAACCCCTATCAGTAATGAAGGCATTCGCCTCGAAATCGGGTGCTTCTTTCCCTACTCGTGCCCGAATTCTCACAACCTCCTGTGCACGCGAATCTTCGACGGCAACCCCCGAGTCCGTAGCGGGTGTCATGGGTCCACGCGCCGGTTTGACACATCCATCTTTCAGTTCTGCCATACTTCCCTCCTTTCATTATGGTGAGTTCGTCCAAAAGCCACTAAGCTGTGGTATACCGCTTCCCCAGACGAGTAGTTGGTCTTCGAGAAGTACTATCGACTTGCTTCTTTCTCTGCCCTTTTCTTCTCGATTAGATCGTGATGGTAGGAGCCTTCCCGTATCATTTTCGCTCCGCATTTTGGGCATGCTTCTTCTTGACAAGGCCGACCTCTGCTGTGCGGCAGCCGCTCGCCACATTTCGGGCAGAAACAAACACCCCCTGAACCCATCTCATACCTGCGTCTGACCGTCATTGTTCAGTCCTTCCATACGTCGGGAGCACTCGCGGTTTCCGCTGATCGTGGCTCCCTTTCCAGTCTTGAACCTACAGCGCAATCCTGCTGCCGGTGGAGAGGTAATCTAATCTCTCTTTCATCACGGACTTCAAAGCCATAAATGCATCCACCCCTGTGCAATGTCCCGTAATGAAGCGTTGGACTCCTAAATCCAAGAGGTTACTGCCGAATTCCTCCACCTGCTTTCGGGA
>JAUVSF010000485.1 GCA_030597245.1 Acidobacteriota bacterium | reverse complement strand
CCTCCTGGAACTTAACTTGATGAGAGAGTTCTTCAGATACACAGCATTATTCTTTTTTGCCGCCGCTTCTTTTGGCATCTTGTTGTTTGTCTTCAAATACCCGCGGACTTCAGAGGTACGTGTCTGGGGTATTCGCCTGTGCCACGCCTCGGGTCTGCTCGGTGTATTGATGCACTGGCTCTGGATAGGTGCCCTTACGGAACTGTCGATCCTGATTTCCGCAGCCTTGCTCGTTTCGATCGTGGGATTCGAAATCTCTACACATTTTCTGCGGTGAGAGAGTAGGGGACGCTGTTTTCGGCACTGTCAAGTTTACCCGATCAAGGTACAAATATCGCTCTGAGGCTTGCTTTCTAACGGACGCACATCGCCTCATTCCAGCAGACAAACGCTTGTTCTCGCAGCAACCGGTGATGCTTAGATCTGAACAAACAGAAGTTGGGGGCGGGTTGGTATCTCATTAGCTGAAGACTTGTGCCCGGATTGATGCCCGCGTAGATCCAACTCCATGCAACTCCAGCCAAGATAGAAGGCAATTTGGAAGATCTTCAGGGCGATCTATCTGCACTTCGCTGAAGGAGTCATCCTGCCTTAGGCTGATTTCGCCGAATCAGTAACGGCACCTGGGGTCTCTCAAATCCGAAACTTGAGTGTCCCAATTGCCTTGAGGAAGAGCGAGTTGCTGCTGCAGAGCCAAATTCTCAAGAACGAGTGTCTGACGGGTCGCGAGAGTAGAGAGTAACCGTGGAGGCAGTGCCAAGATCATGCACGGCAATGCTGAAAGAGCTTGGTCCTAAGTTTAATGTTCTCAACGCGGACGGAGTATATAGAAGCCACAGGTGTCAGATTGCTCTTGCCTGTCCCTTCATGGGGCTAACCGAAGTTTTCTTTCAGAAAGCAGGCAGCGTTCTCTGGTCCATCCCATTCTGCAAGCTGCCCTCGGAACGTTTCTACCGCCGCCTTCGCATCGTCATCTTGGAGTAATCGGTCGATTGCAGCCAGGACGTCAGAAGCCTTTGCCCTTTTCTTGTTCAAGCGAATGGCAAACCCCTTTCGTACGCAAGCATCCAGATTGGCTTGTTGTTCCGGGTGCATTCCGATCCCGACAATCGGTGTCCCCGACAAACATGCATTCATTACAGTATTCTGCCCCCCATGGATGACGGAGATATCCGCCATTGGGTTCACCTTGTGTGCGGGCAAGAACCCAGTGACGGTCACATTCTGCGGAACATCGACAGTCGCTTGTTCGATATGTGACTTCACGGGTGCTATTACTCGGTAAGGTCTATCCCTGAAAGCTGCCAGAATCTCAGCTACGAGTGCCGGTTTTCCCGAACTCCCCATCGCGAAGTATACGATGGGCTTGTCGTGGGGCATCGAGGCGACTTCATCAGGAATCGGTCGGTCAATTTTAGCTGGAAGAGGTCCAATGTAGTGCAGGGAGGGACGGACCTCGGAAAAGTTAACCCACTCAGGAATGTCAGCAAGAAGCGTGTGATCACCTTCGATTAGATCAATGAAGTTCTTGAACTTGGCCAGCCCATACTTCGGACCGACAGTGTTGTAGGCCCTTACTGGAGCCGCCAGCTTGAGAACCAGCCTGCTGAACCAGCGATTCATCCTCTCTTCGTCGTTACGAAAAAGCCAACGCACAAAGCCGAAATCGCTCCGGTCAGGCCAGGACTGAAGACCCGCTTCGTAATATTCCCTGACGCTTGTAGAGTGGAGAACATTGACGAATGGCACACCTGCAGCTCGAGTCGAGATCGTGACGCTCAAGCACCAACCCGTTAGTACAGCAGCCGGATCTACGTCCTTGAAAAACTGGATCTCGTTCTCGACTCTTGGCACAAGCTCCTTGGCTGACAGGTATCCCACAGTATTAAGAGTCTCGCCACTCAGGACGACTCGCAGGCGGGCAAGTTTCTCCCGGGTAAGCCGCGGCTCCATCTTCTCTAGACGAAAGCCCTCGGCCTCGATCATTGGCTCGAATTGACCACCGTAGCTGGCGAAGATGACGTTGAAGTACTTCCTCGCTGCTCTCGCGATTTCGATCATCCTTCCGGTTTCGGCCAAATTGTAGCCAGCGACCGCAATGACCAGTGTGTTCATCGTATCTCGGGAGTTTCTCCTTCTGTCAACAGTGTCTATACTGATCAGCCCAATATGTCAGCTGACCGCATGAGACGCAAGCAGAAATCGGCAAGAATCACCGGTAATAACTTATTTCCAGTGAGTTGCGCTGAACTTGGGATTCCTGCTCCTACCTCCTCCACGACTACTTCTTCTCTCTGCCCTCTCCTTGGCCTTGAGATATGGGGTAGCTATATATCTGTAGCTGTCTACCGGCTCTGTGGACAGGAAGATACCTTCGAAGGCCAGAACGATATATGCGGTAATAAGAGCATGACCCTTCTGAAGGCTTGTGCCCGAATTGCGCCCCTGGAGAGTCCAACGCTAGCCAATTCAGTACAACTCAAGGCAAGATAAGGATTATCTAAAGGAAAAACGCTTGCCCGTCGGCGAGTGATCGATGCACAATTAGCCAGGTCAGCTTTCACATCGGGGGTTTCTTAGATCGGAGGCCTTAAGTGTCCCATTTGTGCTGAAGATCTGCAGTTGGTTGTTATCCGGAACCGAGGGAAAAGGAGTGGAACCAATGGAGGGAAAAGTTCTGGTAATCGGCGCGAGCGGTCTGCTTGGTCAGCCAACAGCTCGTGCATTAAGTGAAAACGGTTTTCGTGTTCGCGTGATGGGAAGAAATGGTGAGCGTCTCCGCCAGCTGTTTGGTGAGCCTTTCGAGATTTCGATCGGAGACGCTGCTGACCGATCTGCCATTGACCAAGCGATCGAGGGTTGCGTGGGAGTGCACATCAGTGTGGCGCACGGTCCGATGGAGCTGGAGATGGTAAAGAACGTTCTGCAGGTGGCTGGGGCGCTTGGAGTGAACCGGATCAGCTACGTCTCAGGGACTTCCGTTCGCGAGGAAAACTCGTGGTTCCCGATGGTCGGGTGGAAGCTGCAAGCGGAGAAACTCATACAGGCAGCAGGCATAAAATACACCGTCTTCAAGCCCACGTGGTTCATGGAGGTTATCCCCAACTTCGTGAAGAACCGCATTGCTGTCTGCTTCGGCCACGGTGAGATCCGGATCCATTTCTTGGCGGTTAGCGACTTCGCGGCTATGGTAGCGAAGGCCTTCACGATCGACGAAACCCAAGATCAATCGTTCCGGATATTGGGGCCCGAAGCTATCAGCCTCTACGAAGCAATCGACCGCTGCCGCGCCACACTTCATCCCCACATCAAGAAGGTGACGACCATGCCGCTTTGGGTGGCCAAGCTGGCTGCTACCGTTAAACGTAGTCCTGAAACGGGATTTGCCGTGGATCTTGTGCGCTACTTCGAGCAGGTTCAGGAAGGTGAGATGCAGCCGGAGGCCGCAAGGCTTCTGGGGAAGCCTGAGACTACCCTGGATAGGTGGCTGGAACTCAAGAAGGGGCAAATCACATCGGAATGAAACCGGATCACGATGGAATTGCAGGGATTACATCAGTCAGTGGATCAGGGGAACGCTCCACCCACGAATAACTCCTGCGGAAGCTGAACCTACCGGAAGAGGCGATACAGAGGCATCTGGCAATGCCGAGTGGCTGAGTTCATTGCGATCAAAAGCGTTTTTGCCCTTTCCTTGCGCAGGAAGTATACGGTAGCTATGGATATAGGGACCCCACTCTTCTGTGGCCAGAAAGATTCAACGGAAGGCCAGAACGCCATATCTCTTGATCAGGGCGTAAGCATCCCGAGAGTTGTGCCTAAGTTGTGCCCGCGGCAATCCAACTCCAACTCACTCAGTCCTACTCCAGCCAAAATAGCGAGTTAATGGCGACGGGATTTCTCTATATTTATCAACTAGACGTTTACGCTCACCTTCTTCAGTGGGACAAGGATTTGCCGAATAGAGCCTCCTCCTGGATGCGGATCCGTGCTGAGAAGATTCTTCAGATGCAGAGCCGTCATCCAGAGGGAAGGATGTTTGCCAAACGTGAATTCAACAGGTTTCCAGGGAGAGAACAACTGGCTGCCTGGCAGTTTT
>JAUVSF010000721.1 GCA_030597245.1 Acidobacteriota bacterium | reverse complement strand
CGAAACCTCCGGCGGCGAGAGCGTGATTGACAAGTCTCTGACAGAGTTCGTCCCATGGAGCCTTAGAGAAGATTTCGGCAATCTGCGCGTCGGAGATATAGTCGGTCAAGCCGTCGGTGCAGAGCATTACGCGATCCCTCGGCTGAAAACTGATGGGAAAAATGTCCGAGTTGACGGCAAGTGAGAGACCGAGAGACCGTTCGATCAGGTTCTTCTGGGGGTGATGACGCAGCGCCTCTTTGTCGATGGTGCCCTGTTTATAGAGTCGATACAGTGGTGAGTGGTCGTCAGTGAGCTGATCCAGTTGCTGATTGCGGAAGCGGTAAATGCGGCTGTCGCCGATATGTCCGATCCAGCCCTGAGAGGTGTCCGGGGAAGGAATCCACAGAGCACTCAAGGTGGTTCCCATGCCCTGGCGTTCCGGGTTGAGGTGCTGGTCCTGCAGAATCCGCCCATTGGCTTCAGCGATGACTTCGCGCAGTCGATCGGGAGGGTCTCCCTCCGACGGTTGGAGCCGAGTGGCCAGTGTGTCTACAGCAATCTGGCTGGCGATTTCTCCAGCGGCATGCCCCCCGAGCCCGTCGCACACGGCAAACAACCCGGTTTCTTCCTGCACCAGGAAGTTGTCTTCGTTGTTGGCCCGGACCAGCCCGCGGTCACTCTGGGCCTGGAATCGTATCCGTCCCGTTTTCATGAGCCTCATTCAATCGAATCCGTCCAGGATGCGTACGTGGCACTTAATCAATACGTAGACTATCAGGATCAGTAAGACCCACGCACCCGCCTTCTTCCACATCGGCTGGGTCAGCTGATTTCCACACACCGGGCAGTACGTTGTCCGTTCCAGCAGAATATAATCACACTGCGGACATTTTTCCAACTCGCTGATGTTCTTTGCTGGATTCTGCA
Source organism: Acidobacteriota bacterium (assembly GCA_030597245.1). Taxonomy (GTDB): domain Bacteria; phylum Acidobacteriota; class UBA6911; order RPQK01; family JAPXNP01; genus JAUWTT01. The sequence goes on along the minus strand of JAUVSF010000721.1, from coordinate 1,400 downwards.
CCCTTATGCTGACCTCTTACGTTGTACGGCATTCTACCGCCGCCGGGAGTGAACAACCACCCGGATCGCGGCATTCTCCGGTTAAGACGAATTATTGGGCTCCAAGAGCACTTCGAGAATGACAGGGACAACCCCGTCTCGGACCATGTCGAGGATTTCAGCGGCTTTGTAAGAGAGGTCTATGATTCGCCCCTTCCTGAGGGTGTCGATTGGATAACGGTCGTTGATCCTGACTACAACCTGTTTACCGTTGTTCTTGTTGGTCACTCTGACCTCAGTGCCGAAAGGCAGGCTGTAATGGGCTGCCGTCAGCTTGTTCCGGTCGAAACGCTCTCCGCTGGCCGTTCTCTTGCCGTGGTAACCATCACCTTTCCCATACCAGCTGGCCAATCCTTCCTGCGTTCTTGCAGCTGCAGCTGTGGGGGCAGAAACCCGGGTCTTCTTTCCGCAGCCGACCAGCAAGAAAAGAATGGTGATAGCTAAAACACAGCTCTTCACTGGGAACCGGTATATCAACTCAGGCTGACCGAACGCAAATTGCTATTCTGGAGCTGCAGGTATTCGGGGCGTGCCTGGTAAATCGCTTTGGCAGGCAAGTCCGGGAACTCCCAAGAAATGCCGGTCAAATGTAACCACCTTTGCTCCAACCTTCAGTGCACCCGCCGAGATGATCAAGTCAGTCAATGGGAGAGCTTTCCCATCTCGATCCAACTTCCAAGCCAAACTTGTAACGTCGTGCCATAGATCGGGATCGGTTGGGATGTCGGGGATGAGGTCGAAGAACTCTTCCACTCGAGTTTTCTGGTTCGGATTGAGAATGCCTCGAATCACCTCGACTCTTATCACGCCACACAGCCACAAGCTCCGAGACCGGACCCAGGGCTCGAGCAGTCGGGGGAAGTCTATCCGCCGCCGGAGCCAGTCAACATAGAGTGTCGAGTCGACGAGAATCAAGATAACCTCGATTGCTCCTCATTCCGCTGAGCCAGGACATCGTACTCGGATCAACGACAGGTTCGGCATCTTCAACGTAGAACGTCTTCCGATAGAACGAGTCGATGGCAGCAATCCGCTCTGCTTCGGTCAGGGCAAAATCGATGGCCGCCTTCCGAGTCTTGATTCCAGTTAACTGCATCACTCGTTTCAACTTCTCCTCGTCTAACTCTATTGTCGTTTTCACCATATCATTATACGGTATATAGGCCCGTATATTCAACCATATAATAGTATGAGGCATTCGCGCTGTGGTAGATACCAGATACCAGATACCGGATACCAGATGCCGGATGCCGGATGCCGGATGTGGTCAAGAGGCGTGGTCAAGGACCTGTCCTCCATAGCTCGAAGAGCGAAGGTGGACCTGTCGCGCCGTAGCGCGGAGAGCGAAGGCGGATACCGGT
>JAUVSF010000266.1 GCA_030597245.1 Acidobacteriota bacterium | reverse complement strand
GGGAAAGTTGCGCTTTCTGCTGGTCAGGGATGGGACCGGTACGATTCAGGCCGTCGTATTCAAGGGCAACGTAGCTCCCGAGGTGTTCGAGGCGGTTGACCAGGCAACGCAGGAGTCATCACTGACCGTGACAGGTACCGTTAAAGAAGACAGTCGGGCTCCAGGTGGCTACGAAATGGACGTCAGTCACTGCGAAATCGAGCAGATCGCGGGAGACTACCCCATTACTCCCAAGGACCACGGAACGGCATTTCTCATGGAGAATCGCCATCTCTGGCTGCGCTCCTCTCGACAACACGCGATTCTGCGCATTCGCCACGAGATTATCCGCGCGGTGAGAGACTTCTACGACGATAACGGTTTTACTTTGGTAGACACTCCGATCCTTACACCTGCGGCCTGTGAGGGAACGACGACTTTGTTTGAGATCGACTACTTTGGTGAGAAGGCCTATTTGAGCCAGAGCGGCCAACTCTACAACGAGGCAGCGTGTATGTCGGTCGGGAAAACGTATTGTTTCGGCCCGACGTTCCGTGCCGAGAAGTCCAAGACACGCAGACACCTTATGGAGTTCTGGATGGTTGAGCCTGAAGTGGCCTGGGCCGACCTGGACGACATCATGAAGCTTGCGGAAGACTTCGTTTCTTACATCGTGCAGCGTGTTCTCGAGGAGCGAAAAGAAGAACTCGAAAGGATCGAGCGCGACACGGCACCCCTCGAGAAAATAGAACCTCCTTTCCCCCGGATCTCCTATTCCGATGCTTTCAGCCTTCTCGAGGCAAAGGGAACGGAGACGCCGCGTGGTTCAGATTTTGGTGGGGCTGATGAAACCATTCTTTCCTGCTCGCTTGACAAACCGCTTATCGTCCACCGCTATCCCAAGGATATAAAAGCCTTCTACATGCAGCCTGATCCGGAGGACTCCGGATTCGCACTCTGCATGGACATGCTGGCACCCGAAGGATACGGCGAGATTATTGGGGGCAGTCAGAGAATCCACGATGCGGACTTGCTCCTGGAACGAATCAGAGAACATAAGCTTCCGGTCAAAGCCTTTAAGTGGTATTTGGACCTGAGAAAGTACGGAACGGTGCCTCATAGTGGCTTTGGAATGGGCATCGAACGCGTTGTCTCCTGGATCTGCGCCCTGGACCACGTGCGCGAAACTATTCCATTCCCCAGGATGCTCTACCGGATGTATCCATAGACTCCAAACTTCGAGTTGAGTCTCAGGAAACCGAGTGACCAGCCCGCTTTTCTCACCAGGTTGCGTCGCGAGACACTGGAGGCGCCGTCCTGACAAGGCGTCGTGACCGAGGCCCCCGCAGTCGTACTCGACAGTCCGTCGAGGGGGCCGACCGAGCGCAACGCAGTCAGGGCACAGCTGGAACGGCGCGTAGAGATTGCGCAGCTCCAGCAAAGGCCGCCGAAGGCGCGGATGCATCCGGTGACGCAGCAGCCAGTTGGTGAGAAATGCGGGCCAGATGTGTGGGATAATCAGGGACCATGGAAACAGAGCGACTGGATGGTAAGAAGATAGCTGCACAGATCAAGGACGAGGTGGCCGTCGAGGTAGCTGCTCTGCAGGCAGAGGGCATCACTCCCGGACTTGCGGCAGTTGTGGTAGGAGAACACCCGGCGTCACAGGTCTATGTCAGGAATAAGACCAAGACATGCCAGGAACTGGGGATGCACTCGGAGCAGATCAAACTCTCGGCAGATACTACGACTGAACAGCTCCTGGAGATTGTTGACTCGTTGAATCGTTCAGACGACATAGATGGAATCCTCATTCAACTCCCTCTCCCTGATCAGATTGACGAACAGTTGATTCTGAACTCTGTCCTGCCGGAAAAAGATGTTGACGGCTTCCACCCCGTAAATATCGGCAAGCTGGTTAGGGGTGATTACACGCTTGCTCCATGCACTCCGATGGGCATCATGGAAATGCTGAAACGAGAGTCGATCCCCCTCAAAGGAGCTGAGGCGGTTATCGTGGGAAGAAGCACCATTGTCGGCAAACCGATGGCTTTGCTGCTTCTCCACGAGCATGCCACCGTTACTCTGTGCCATTCCAGGACGAAGGATCTACCCGCTGTGTGCCGCCGCGCCGACATTCTCGTAGCTGCGATAGGCAGACCAGCCATGATTACGGGAGATTACATCAAGGAGGGTGCAATCGTTATCGACGTTGGCATTAACCGTGTTGAAAGCGAAAGCCAGGTTATCGAACTTTTTGGTGAGGAGTCACCACGGATTGCGACATTTGCCAAGCGGGGTTCCACTCTGGTCGGTGATGTTCATCCTCGCGATCCTTACGGAATCGCCGCTGCAGTAACCCCGGTTCCAGGGGGCGTGGGGCCTTTGACCATTGCCCATCTGATGAAGAACACCCTGCTCGCCTGTCAAGCAAGACACCAATGAGAAAGCTGCTGGAAGCTTCGAGGAAGCGACTCGCCTTCCTCACCATTGGCTTCCTGGAGAGGATTATGAGAGATTTGGTCATAACGTCCGTCCTGCTGGCCGGGATCACTTCGACAGTCTGGGCCCAGGTCAAACCTGTTGAGAGCATCAAGGTAGCAAAAGCTCCATACTTCTCGGCGCTTAGTCCGGATGGTGAGACGCTATTCGTCACCGGGTTCGCCGATAGTGAAATCCAGGTGATTGATCTGTCCAACTTCAAAGCTACCAGGCGGTTCTACGGTGGTTACGAACCAGTTGGGATTGCCATTTCGCCTGTCGGAGACAAGATTTTCATCACCAATTTCAGCCCCGGGCTGGTGAAGGTTGTCGATGCTGCAACGTACGAGATCCTGGACGATATCAAGGTGGGGGGGCGACCCAGCAATCTGGTGATCTCTCCAAACGGCCTGCAAGTCTTTGTCACGAATTTCGGCAGAGGAAAGATAGGACGCATCGACTTCATTGACACCACGAGCCATCGAGTTGTGGGTGAAATCGAAATCGGCGTGCGCCCTGTTGCGGCCGCGCTGTCTCCGATGGGAGACCGTCTGTTTGTGGTGTGCTCCGGATCCAATGATCTTTACGTACTGGATACCCAGGGAAAGGAGGTTGTAAAGAAGATACCCGTCGGGCTACAGCCGGACGGAGTTGCGGTCTCTCCGGACGGCATGACGGTATACGTGGCAAACAGTGGTACAAATGACGTTTCACTGATCGATTTCCTCGACCTGACAGAGATCCGCAGGGCCCAGGTTGGGAACAAGCCGTTCTCAATGACTGTCGACGATCAGGGAAGGATTTTCGTCGTCGAAACACTGGACAAGACAATCACAATCTACGATTCTGAATTTAAGAAGATCCGATCACTCCAGGCAAAGAAGAAACCGGTAGACGTACTACTCTCGCATGATAATCGACTCGCTTTCGTGACCGATGAGAAGGCCAATCGCCTTCTGGTCTTCGAAGTCCCCTGAAATGGAACGTCTGTCGTAAGGAATGATTTCAGGCGGGACGCTTGTGTTCCACTGGCATATCCGACCGGAAGATAAGCTTCTAGCTTGTCACTTTGGGAGTTCGCAGTTTGGTGACGACCTGGAAGGTCATCCTCCCCCGGGGTTCCGTATCGCACACGAAAGCAGGCTTGGCGGAAGATAAGCTTCTAGCTTGTCACTTTGGGAGTTCGCAGTTTGGTGACGACCTGGAAGGTCATCCTCCTCCCTGCTCCGTATCATAAAAAGCAGCCGACCGGGTGAAACTGGATCAGTGCTCCGGTTCGACTTCGAGGCTGAACTTCTGCTCTTTCTTGTACAGAGAGTAGACTATTCCCCCGGGAAGTGCGGTCATCATCATCACTACCAGATTCAAAAGGGATAATGTCACGGCACTCTCAACAGGGACTCCGACCTGGCTAAACAGCAGGTAGTAGACGCTTTCCCTTACCCCTACCCCGTTTATCGTCAAAGGAATCGCCGTCGCCAGGTTGACTATGGGAATGAAAATCAGGAACAGGTTGAAGGACACCGAGATTCCAATCGCTGAAGCCGCAAACCACATGGCAACTACCACGAGTAACTGAACACCCAGAGAAAGAAGGATCACAAGCAGGATGGCAAACCGATTCCTTCGAAGCTGGGTTAAGCCCTGATACACAAGCTCAAGTTTTTCCTCGAACCTATCCAGATGCAGCCTTTTCAAAAGAGCATTGAAATGACGATGTGCCCCCGAGTGGAAAATAGCAACAAGGCCCAGCGCAAATCCAGCGGCCACCAGAAGAAATAAACCAAGCAGCGAGAACCCTTGAATACGAATCGGATAGATCGAAACCGAGATCAAGCCAATCAGAAGTAGGGCGGAAAGACCTGCGGTTCGATCCAGCAAGGTTGTGGTCAGCGTCGTTGACATCCCCCGAGACTCTCTCTTTCCCAGGTAGTAGGCACGCACAAAGTCACCACCTATCGCGGAGGGGAGAAACAGGTTGAAGAAATAGCCGATCAAGCAGATCTTCGTCAGTGGCACGAATGGAGTATGGATGTCAAAATTCCCGAGAATGGCTTTCCACCGGCCCACGGATAAGAAAACGGTCCCAAAGTAAAACAGGCCCGCGATCAGTACTAGAAACAGGTTGGCGGAAACCAACACTTTCCCGAACTCCGCCAAATCCATGCGAGTCAGCAGGAAGACAAGCAAAGCTGCGGTCAGCACCCCTTTAAGCAGGATCTTCGTTCGACTACTCATTATCTCCTGAACAAGTTGTATTTGAGTATGCAACGGAAGGCGCTGACGGCGTCCTTCCAGGTGATCTTCTTTCCCTCGGCGTAGGTCCGTCCGCTATAAGAGATTCCCACTTCAAAGATCCTGCACCCTTGCTTCTTGAAAAGCTTTGCCACCTTGGCGGTAATCTCAGGTTCAAAGCCAAAACGGTCCTCTTCAAGCACAATCTGCTTCAGAACTTCGGCCTTGAACACTTTATAGCAGGTCTCCATATCCGTCAGGTTGAGATCCGTCAACGCATTCGAAGCGAGCGTCAGGGCTCTATTGCCAAGATAATGCCAGAAGTAGAGAACCCTGTGGGGTTCTCCGCCGGCAAAACGCGAACCATAAACGACATCCGCCTTCCCAGCCAGGATCGGAGCCAGAAGTTTAGGGTATTCAATGGGATCGTATTCGAAATCGGCATCCTGAATGAGGAGAACGTCCCCCGTTGCCGACTCTACTGCTGTCCTGATTGCAGCACCCTTCCCTCTGTTAATGTCGTGGCGAAAGACCCGTACCTCATCACGCCTTGCGTAGTTCTCCAACTCTTCCAACGTTCCGTCAGTCGAACAGTCGTCAACCAACACGATTTCACGTTCCAGCCCAAGAGAGTCGAGATCTACGGCCAGGATTCTGTCCAGAACCTCAGTAAGGTACCTTTCCTCATTGAAAACTGGAATCAGAACCGAAAGCTGCATACAGACCTCCGCAAATCTAAGAAAGGGTACCCTTATTTGCTTTGCAGGAGAAGTGAAGGCACTCACACTCTGGGGAATGACAAATGACGAATGACAAATGACAAATGGCGAACCGGTCATCGGTTATCGGTTATCGGTTATCGGTAAACAGGGTGAGTAGACCACGTGTTTGCTTGGTGTCCTTGGTGGTGGTAATTCTAAGTTCGAACTTCGCACTTCGCACTTCGAACTTCGCACTTCCCTCGGGGTCCCTCGTGTTTTTGTGGTCAATCCGGTCTCCTAACCGCACGTCAGGAGATTCCACAGCTTCCAGAGATGCGCGGGAGCTGAAGCACCCGCCTCCGCATGATCCGCAAACCAAAGGGTTCAGCACGATTCGTGTACCAATCTTGCATCCCACCCAACTCAGCACGCATGCGGAGGCACGACCTTTCCTTTTGACGGCGTAGCTCGGAGAGCGAAGTCGCAAGGTTGGGCCCATTACGCTAACCGCTGACCGGCTTCGTTTGATGACTCCGTCGCGGCGGCTGTTTGTCCTCTTGACAATCAACACACCATCTTGGTGGTAAATCTTCTTCACCGATAACCGTTCACTGCTCACCGATTACCGTTTCACCTGCCACAGCACTTCTTGAATTTCTTCCCCGATCCACATGGACATGGATCGTTGCGTCCTACTTTCGGTGTCGCCCGAACGATCGTCTTGGTAGCAACCGCGCCGCCACCGCCCTCGGAACGCCTCGAGGCCCGCGAAGCCTGGGGTCCAGCCGGGCCCACTCCAGACGCCAACTCGCCACCCGACAAACTGATACCCTGCTGGGAACGCCGTGCCCGGGCGCCCAGGATCTCGCGCTCTTCGCCTTCTGAAGCCGGCCGCAACAAGAACAGCATTCGGACTACTTCTTCTCTGACACGATCCCTGAGCTCCTCAAAAAGTGAAAAAGATTCACGCTTGTATTCGACCTTGGGATCCCGCTGTCCGTAACCTCTCAGCCCGATCCCCTCCTTAAGGTGATCAAGGGCCAGCAAGTGATCCTTCCACTGCTGATCGATGATCTGCAGCATCAGCATTCGTTCGAACCAGCGCATGAATTCGGGAGAGGACTCCTGCTCTTTTTCCTCATACTTTTGGCGGGCAGCACCGATCAGATAGTCTTCAAGTTCCGGCCGCGTCAACTCTTTAAGTGGAACCGGACCTTCAGGGGCAGATTCGGGACTCCCGTTACCCTCAGCGACTGGGATCGTTACCCGTTCCGGAATCTCGAGGCCAAAGATCCGCTTCAAATTGACCCTCAGATTGGAGTAGTCCCACTCCTCAGTAGCCACTTCGGTATTCGCATAGGAATCCAGGAAATCCAGGATCAACTCCTCGGCCATCTCGAAGACATAAGCCTTTTGATCCTCCCCCTCCAGGAGGTCTCG
>JAUVSF010000637.1 GCA_030597245.1 Acidobacteriota bacterium | reverse complement strand
CCCGCGCTAGCCGGATTTACCACTAGAACACCAAGCACACCAAGAAAGTGTCACCCGCGAAACGGGAGAATCCCTGGTGTCGTTCGCCGTTCGTCGTTCGTCGTTCGCACTTCGACAAGCCCCAGGCCTCACGTTATCCACACAGTTTGGACGCGAACTCCACGTTAGCTCTGGTGTCTTCGAGGAAACGATTCTCACGACCGCTGCTCTCCAAAACATACCACTGGTCGAATCCGATTTCTTTACAGGCTGCTGCTGCCGCTTCAAAATCGACTTCCCCTTCGCCGGAGTTGAGTACCGGGGTCTTCCAATCCTTTAAATGGATTTCGCAGATCCTGTTCTTTCCGAGTTCTCGAAGTTCACCGGGAACGTCGTATCCGTAGTGAGTCGAATTGCCGACATCGTAGTAGACCTGAATCATGTCCGACCCAACTCGGTCAATGATCTCGAGGTTCTGGTCTGCGGTCAGGGTATTCTCGAGCCCCAGAACTACGCCCTGGTCCTCTGCTCGGGGGACAATCTGTCTCAAAGCCTCGACGACACGAGTTACACCCGCCGCGTCCAACTCGTAAGAACTGAACGGGCCTTGACCCAAGTTTCGCAGTTCTCCGGTTGAGTCGGTGAGCCGTAAGTCCCCGTTTCCAAAGAATGCAATCAGGATGTTTTTGGCACCCAGGACCGCAGCGGTTTCGATGGCATCGATCACGTACACGGCAGATTGAGGTTCCGATTTGAGAGGAATCTTGTTGAGAATGCTCCCAGCAGCGACGGAGTTAAAAACCACCCCATACTGCTTCCCCAGTTCCAAATATCTTTGTCGGACCTTGGGGTCGCGAAGAACAATGTTGTCAGGTGAAGTGCCGATGCTGACTTGAATACCTGCGATATCGGCTTCGCGAGCTTTGGGTATCATCTCGGGATCACAGGATGGCCCAAGGTTCCAGTCGCACATCCCGATCTTTGGCTTTCCCGGGCTCCCCAGGGCCGGGAAAACGGCCACGGTATGGAAGGCCAATCCCGCTATACCTGTTGCACTCAGAAATTCTCTTCTGTTCACGCTCATGGCCTTGATCTTACACGGAGGTCAATGAGGCGGCAACAGGCCAATGTCCAAGCTCCAGGCACCAAATCGGTGATCGGTTAACGGTTATCGTGGAACCGGGGACATAGGTAACACTTTAGACCGGGAACATGGGTTATCGAATTTCGAGACTGCGAGACCCGAGACCCGAGACCTTGAGACAACGAGACCATCCTTGACTTTCAGCTCCTCAGAGCGCTTCATTTATGGTAGGAGGCGTGTCCATGAAAGAAACAAGCGAGAAAGCGAGTTTGGGGAGAAGAAGGTTCTTGCAGACGGCGGCGAGTACTGCGGCAGGGCTGACGGTACTCCCTGCGGGTACTGTTTTTGGCACTCAAGCCAACTCAAAGCTGAATCTGGCGATCACCGGCTGCGGGCACCGAGGTGAATTTGTTGGGACTCGGTTCGAGACACATACCAATACAAAGGTCATCGCTCTGCACGACTACTTTGCCACTCGTGTGAACAGCGTTGGTGAAAAGTTGTCGGTTGACCCGAAGCGTCGGTTCGTTGGCTTGGACGGTTACAAGGAGTTGCTTGCTGACGACGTTGACGCGATTGCCGTCATGAGTCCACCCTACTTCCATCCCGATCAGATCGTTGACACCTTGGAGGCGGGGAAGCACTTGTATACGTGCAAACCCTTGGCTGTTGATGTGCCGAGCTGCAAGAGGATTCTCCAGGCCACGAAGAAGGCGGAAGGCAGGCTGAGTCAGTTAGTCGATTTTCAAACCCGGAATGACCCTCTGTTTAGAGAAGCTGCCCAGCGTGTCTTGGGCGGAGCCATTGGGAAGCCTGTACTGGGTCAGGTCTATTACCAGGCCGGACGCCTCAGGGTGAAGGCGACAGGTCACAGTCAGACTGCTCGCTTGTTGAATTGGGTCTTTGATATACCTCTCTCAGGAGACATCATCGTCGAACAGAACATACATGTACTCGATGTGGCCAACTGGTACCTGGATGCCCACCCACTGAAAGCCCATGGAACCGGAGGACGGGTCGTTCGCACCGATGTTGGTGACTGTTGGGATCATTTCGTTGTGACCTTCTGGTATCCGTATGAGGTGCTCGTAGATTTCAGCTCCGGCCAATATCTCAAGGGCTACGATGATCTCTGTATCCGGGTGTACGGGTCCGAGGGAACGGTAGACAGTCATTATGGTGGGCCGGTGAGAATCACGGGAGACCATGAATGGAAGGGAGGCGATACGGGTCCCATCTACACCTCAGGCACTGTCAACAACATCAAGGATTTCTATTCCAGCGTGGTGAACGATGCTCCACTCTTTGCTACGGTCGAGCCAAGCGTAACGAGCAACCTCACCGCTATCCTGGGGCGGATGGCTGCGTACCAGAATAGAACTGTTACCTGGGACGAGATGGAGAGTTCCGATGAAAGGCTTGATGCTCATTTGAGTCTGCCGGCCGATGGCTCAACCTGGAAGCCGGCTGGGTATGTGTCGAGCCAATAGCGCTGTGGGGAAACTTAGTAGCGGTGAGGCTTGCCGGAGGTGAGCAAAGAAGTTTACCCCAGGAAATGGCTGTACGTGGTTGGAAAACGGCTGTGAGGAGAAGGCGCCAAGTCGAATTCACCCCGTTGTCGACAGAAACGTCGATGGTGAACTTGGGAGCCTAACGGAACAGGACGAGTGGATAAGGCATGCTCCGGATGCTCCACCCTGTCGATGACGTTGCAAGAGGGCTGATCTGCGAGATTCATGTCGGCCGGCAAGGCGGGACTCCTGTGAGGGGATCGCCGGCAACCCAGGGCCGGCCCTCCTTCGTCGGGCACTCGCCCTGGGCTCTGCGCATATCGCCCCGCGAGGCGGGGCTCGGGATACCCTCCGGCTTCGCCGTTGCCCCTTTCCGCAAGACTCACAATGATCGATAATCAAGAAAGTGTCACCGATGTCCTGAACCTAAAGT
>JAUVSF010000312.1 GCA_030597245.1 Acidobacteriota bacterium | reverse complement strand
GTCTTCATCATCCCTCTCGCATGGATAATGCTGTACCCGCCTTACACACAAAGTCGAGACCAGTTGCGTTTTGTTGAGGCGTCGCTGGGTCTTGACCCACTGCGTTCAACTCTCAAGATCGACGGCGACCGGACCGGGCTCTTCACGGAGTTTCCGCATGCTGACCATCAAAAACGCCTTGGCGAGGAATCGTCATGCGGGAACTGCCATCACATCTCTCTTCCAGACGACAAATCCACTCCCTGTTCCCGCTGCCACAAGAGGATGGTGGATGAGACGAAAATCTTCGACCACTTCCGGCATATGGAAGCTGTAGCCATTGAGGAAGAGCTGGCCGGCTGGTTTCCGGAAAATCACTCATGTTCTGTGTGTCATACCGCAGGTCAGGCGAAAAGCAGTGCCGGCGCGGAAGCGTGTTTCGAATGCCATGATCAGAATATGTCCATCGCTCAGCACCCGAAACACGGTCAGGACGTCAAGTACGCACCCAGCTTTCAGACAGCTATGCACAAAACTTGCATCACCTGCCACAAAGAAGAAGCTGAGCGTGTGAATAGACCTCATCTGGCCGATTGCTCCACGTGTCATGAGTCGATTAGATCCCGTGAGCTACTTCTTGCCTCAACTGTACTGCCTGGCAAAGACGGTACCTAGTCTCTAACAAATCCCGATCCTCTTAGCGGGTTGCCTTCAAATTCATACAGACTTATCGATCATAGACAAAGGTGAGGGTTGCATGGTGCAAGTACCGCGTCAGTGTCTGGGTCGCATATTGCAGCACTTGACGCGAGACGTCAGACTGTCGTTGAGGGCAACTGCTGAAAAAAAAGAACTTAGCAGCAATAGAGAGCGAGAATCTTCTGGCACGGATTTTGCGGTTGTTAGGCAGAGGCCGTGGTGTGCTCTTCTGAACCGGCGAACAATATGTCCGGTTAGCGGAGAAACCGCACCACCCGAGGCAGTAAACAGAGCATGCGTTTGTCCTCTGTGTTTTGCTGGAAGGAGCGAAGGATCATGAAAAATGGGATGGTCTTTGTGAGATGCGGAATGGTTGTTGCAGCAATGATGATTACATCTATTTCGGCACAACCCAACCGGGGAGATTGGTGGGGGACAACAGCCAATCCATTGGGATTGACGATCGAGCAGATGGATCAGTTTCAAGGAATTGTCATTGAGTGGCAAAAGGAGTTATTACCCCTGTGGTCAAGTTCTCAAACGAAAAACCTGGAACTCCGTCGTCTAATGTGGGACTCGAAAGCAGACCCCGTCGCGGTGGAACAGAAAACCAGGGAAGTTGGAGACCTTGAATCCGAGATTCAGCGGAAACTCTCGGAGAGAGAAGCAGCGATTCGGGAGGTGCTTACTGAGGAACAGCAGGCTCAATATGATGTCCAGGGGATGGGTTACGGCTTCGGACGCGGGCCCTGTGGGCTCGGTTTGGGACGAGGTTGGGGTGGAGGCTTCGGCTGGAGACGAGGTCCAGGCTGGGGGGCGCGGACTCCTCTTGGTTTAGGATCTTACGGACGACGCTGGGGCCGGGGCCCGTGCGGAATGGGTCTCGGTCGAGGCGGGTGGAGATACCCCACACAATAATGCAAAACCCTCAAACAGTACCCACTAGCCAGGCGTTTGATCCGTGCTCAGCCAAGAGCCGGATCTTGTGGTTTCTAGATGCAGGCTGCTACTCCTGCCGGGGAGGTGGTTGGAAATGAAGAAAGTGAACTGGCAGTATTTGATTGACGCGCTGCTTTTCATCTCCATCGTAGGCGTCGTCATCATCGGATTTCTTCTGGCGTTTATCATCCCCAAGGGACCTTCAGTAACAGATAACGCCAAATACTTCCTCGGACTTCATCGACATGAATGGGCCGATATCCACCTGTACCTGGGCATAGCATTCACGATTCTTGCCGTGGTTCACCTCATTCTGGGTTGGAAGTGGATCAAAGGGAAAACTCAGGGCCTGTTTGGGAACAGGTGGAAAGCTACCCTGTTTGCGATGTGTTTACTGGCATTCGGGGTTCTTGCTGTCTCGTGGCTGATCTACCCCGGCGAGCTGGGGGCGTATGATCACAACGAAATGAGAGCAGTCCGACCAGACCGCGGAATTCTGAAGGCGGGTCAGCCCCCCACGTATGATCCATCCAACGCGATTCAAACTGCCTTGGGAGACGTTGAGAGACGTAGCGGTATAGACTCTCAGCCGGGCCTTTTCCCCTTCGAATCTAAACCAAGCACCAAACGAGAAGAGGAACACCGAACTGCCGACCACAGGAGCGATGAAGAACATAGCTTGACTCGCGGTAGAGGTTCCGAAGATACATCTGGGATCCTGATCACCGGTCAGACGACCCTCTACGATATCGAAAGACAAACAGGAATCTCAGCACGTGCGTTGGCAAATCATCTGGGGCTGCCTCGAAACGTCTCTCTCGACGAAAGGCTCGGAAGACTACGAAAGAAATATCGCTTTTCCATGCAAGAGTTCAGAGATGTTCTTTCCTCACTGGTCGAACGGAAAAGTGCATTGTCAGACGAAGAATAAAGCCTGTTCAGGCCCCGAGAGAAAACACTCAGTTGCCTGACTCAGAGAGTGAGAAGGATCGTTAGCTGCAGAACAGTTGTCTGCCGCAAAACTAAGGAATAAAGAAATGAGACTATTGTCCTATTTTCTACTGTTAGCATTTGGAGGCACCGTGAGTGTTACAGCAGTTGGAGAACCATCCCGAGAATTCGCCGTTCACTCGATTGGCTGGGTTAAGAAGGCACAGGGGAAGACAACTATCGTCCTGGATAAGAAATACCAGCCCGGCTTGCACGGACTGGATGGATTCTCCCACGTGTATGTCCTCTACTGGTTCGACCGCAACGACAACCCGGAAAAGAGATCCGTGTTGCAGGTACACCCTCGGGGCAATAAGCAGAATCCTCTCACAGGTGTCTTCGCGACGCGCTCACCTGCTCGGCCCAACCTGATTGCGCTGTCGTTGTGCAAGATCATCGAGATCAAAGACAACGTGATCGAAATCGAAAACATTGACGCTTTACCTGATACTCCGGTGCTCGATTTGAAACCTTTCATTCCGCAATTTGAATCCAAGAACGCCGTGGTTCCGGAATGGTTGAGCCGTGGAACGTAGAAACGTTGAAAAGAGGACATTAAGAGGAACAGAGAACTAAGGAGATGTCGGAAAAGGAATATGCTGCCGATTATGCGATGAAGTGGATTATTATTGCTCTATCGGTTCTCTCGTTTCTTTCTCTCTCGGGTCTTGCCAAAACGAATGTAATCCTGATCACGGTAGAAGCACTCCGAGCAGATCATCTTGCCCCTTATGGATACGAAAAGTTGAAGACTCCTGCAATCTCGGACCTGGCTCAGAACGGAATTGTCTTTGAGAAGGTAGTAGCTCAGACACCGTTAACCGTACCTTCTCATGCCACGATCCTGACGGGGACCTATCCTCAGTATCATGGATTGCAGGACGTGGTCGGCAGGCTGAGAGAAGGCACACCTTCACTGGCTGAATGGTTCGCCCTGAGGGGCTACGATACGGGAGCTTTCGTGGGCTCTGCAATGCTCCTCTCACAGTGGGGTCTAAATAGAGGGTTCAAAACCTACGATGACCATTTCTCCATTTCAGTTTCGAGACCCACCGACTATTACATGGTTGAGCGACGCGCCGGTGCAGTATGGGAGCGTGCTTTGGCATGGCTGAATGAACGCAAGCATGAACCTCACTTCCTGTGGATTCACTTCTCCGATCCACATGCCCCTTACGATCCACCGGAACCATTTGCAACGGAGTATCGGGAGAACCCTTACGATGGAGAGATTGCCTACGTTGACTCTATTCTCGCTAGAATCTTTGGAGTTCTCCAGGCAGATGGACTTTACGACTCCAGTCTGATTGTGTTGACCTCCGATCACGGAGTTGGTCTCGGAGAACATGGCGAGGAATCCCACGGTCTCTTTCTGTACGAGTCTTGTCTGAGGGTCCCTCTTATTCTGAAACTGCCTGATAGCCAAATCCAGGAGTTCCGTGGCGTCAAGAACCTGCGTTTTTCCCAGCAGGTAAGAAGTGTCGACATTGCACCTACGATCATTCGACTACTTGGCGGACCCGTCCCTGACGCCATGCAGGGTGAAGCTCTTCTGCCCGAGGCGGCGAACAACGGTAACACGACAGACCTCCCGGCATATGCTGAAAGCTACTACTCGAAGTCTCAGTTCGGGTGGAGCCCTCTTTTCAGCTACTCATCAGGCGATATGAAGTTCATCCGTTCACCCAATCCTGAACTCTACAATCTGATGGACGATCCGGAGGAGCGAAACAACCTGTACCAAGAGCAGAGGGCTTTGGCTGACGAAATGGAGAAGCAACTAACGGAGTTCCAGCTGAAATATGCCGCACCTGGATATGAACTGACGAAAGAATCGGGCCTGCCCGATCCGAAGTCCAGGGTCGAGATCTACCAGCAGCTGATGGAGGCCAGGTCGGCTTCCCGTGAGGATAAGCCAAGAGAATCGATTGAGATCTTGTCAGCTGTGGTCCGCAAGGAACCGGAAAACCCGGCCGTACACTTCATGCTTGGCTCCGAATACCTGATCCTGGACCAGTTTCTTCTGGCAATTCAGGAGTTTCGAGAGTCGTTACACCTTGCTCCCGGTTCGTATGAGGCCAGTATTAACCTCTCTTTAGCTTATCTCCGTGCGGGTCTTCCGAAGAAAGCCGAGGAGATCGTTCAGAACATCTTGCAGGAAAACCCCTTTGACTTCGTAGCTCATCAGTTTCGTGCTGTCAGTTTGGCAAAGCAAGGGAGAATGCAAGAGGCGATCTTAGAGGGGACAAAGGCAGTGGAGGTGAGACCCATTTCGGCCGTAGCCCACTACAATCTAGGTGCCTGCTATCTCCACGACAACCAGAACCGGGAGGCCGCCGAGAGCTTTCTACGTGTTCTTGAAATCGAACCTGATCATATTGAAGCGCAAGCGGGACTGACTGTAGCCTACCTGGGAACTGGAGACGCCGACCGAGCCCTTGAGCAAGCTCGCCGGACTGTAGAGTTGGCACCTGACTACGGTTATGGACACCTCTGTCTGGGGCGGGCTTATTTGGCCAAAGGCAGGCGAGATGAAGCAAGAGAGGCATTCCGTAAGGCCAAAGAGCTGGAACCCCGGCTGGATGTCCCGGTGCTTTGAAAGGGAGAGGATAGCGAATGCGCATCAAGTGGTGCTCAGCCGAGCTCGTCTAGAATCGTGATTGCGTCTCGGATAAAGTTGGGGCAGCGTGTGGCGAAGAGATTCTCTCGCAGCCCCTCTGCTCGACCCTCTTCAGTGAACACATCCACACCCAACAACTCACGGCAGTTGATGGAGCCATGGCGTTTCTTGAACTCGTCAACGAAGCATTTGACGCGATCGAAGAGCTCATCTTCTTTCTCGACGTCTCCGTGAGCCGGCACCGTCCGTGCGTGTCTTAATCCAAGGACAAGGTATCCACTGCCGACGGCTCCGCACTCACCGCCCACGGTGGAACCGCCCGCCAAAGCTGCGGCAATGCGTCGAGCCAACCGGGGGTCAATCCCAAAATCTTCAGCGTATGCCTCAAACACAGACTGGGAACAGTGGAAGCCCATCTTGAAACGCATGAGTGCCAAAGCGATTCGATCCTCAGTCGTGAGTGACAGCGCCTCAGTGAGCTGGCGTGGAGAGACCTTACCTGCCAAAGCTAAGATGGGTCCTACTGAGCAGGCCACAGCCAGAAGTTTGCGGCGCTCTGGTCGCTCAAGAGTTCGCTTTGAGATTTTCTGCTTCAAGTTGTGCCTGTTTTTCATTAATGCTTTCCTCTCTCATTCAAGTTGGGCCTTCTGTGAGATCTTCCTCGGGATCGCCGGTCACAATTCTTACGTGTTCGTACGGGACCGCTCACAGAGCGTCGCCAAGGTCTCGTAGAGGATGGGTACCACGAACAAGCGCAGGAAAATGGCGCCGACGAAACCTCCGATGTAGACGACCGCCAGTG
>JAUVSF010000203.1 GCA_030597245.1 Acidobacteriota bacterium | reverse complement strand
TGCCGCTATAAACTCCAACTGATAGTCGCCTGGAAGTTCCGGTTTGAATTGGCCCACGAAAGTGCTTGGTTCACCTGAGTATTCCAAGGCAATCCGGCTCACCTCTTCACCATTGAGTTCGACCTTCACCTCGAATTTGACTTTGTCGGCATCCCAGAGCCCACCGGGCTCAAATGTACATCCTCAGGTCATTCCGAGCTTTGCCCTGACCTCCAAAGGCACACCAACTCGAGCGACATCCTTGGGTAGCGGTTCCAAGACCTGAATTATAAAACCATGAGTCTCGAGGACGATGCCCTCTCCCACGATATGCGTACCGGGGACCATCCAAAGAGTCTTGGAAACCTTCTGTTTCGCCTGCGGAAAGCCAAGTGGCCCCTCAGCCTGGACCTCGATGCGGGTCGGCCTCTCTAGAACAAGGGTAGTTTCGAAGAAGGCAGAGCCGTCCGTATCGTACACCTTACCGCCTCTGGACCTCGGGTTAACCATAATCAGCTCAGTGTCTCCGGTTCCACCGAGTTGTATCCCTCTTGAGAGGATTTCTCCGGTTTCAGCATTCAGAACAGTGATCCGCGCACCCCCAACCTTATCGCCAATGACTTTTGCATCCCGAGAGACTGCTCGGACGCGAAGCTTGGTGGGGATCTGCTCTGCATGAAGAGGGATCGAAACGATCAAAAGAGTGAGTGATAGACAAATGGACCTTAACATCATGCTGAGATTATAAATGCTCAGCTGAAGTTCCTGCTCATTAAGCCACCCGGTCGATCAGTCCACTTGAAACTCGATTTGGATCGACTGGGAAGAAATACTGGCAAGGTTTCACAGTCCGGTTATAATGCGGACATGAAACGCTTGCTATTACTTCTTCTTATTTGTCGGCCCGTCCTGGGGGCAGACCTGCAGTTAGGTATCATTGGTACCGACACGTCACACGCGATTGCTTTTACGAAGGCCTTCAATGGCACGCCGGGGCCCAACCACGTGGAAGGCGCTCGAGTGGTGGCTGCCTTCAAAGGGGGGAGCCACGACGTAGAATCCAGTTATACACGCGTTGATAAGTTCGCCGAACAGTTGAGCACGGAGTGGAAGGTCGAGTTTGTTGACGAAATCGTGCAGTTGTGTCCAAAAGTGGACGCCATCCTGCTGGAAAGCGTTGATGGACGAACACATTTGGAGCAGGCCCGGCAGGCTTTTGCCTGTGGTAAACCGGTTTTCATCGACAAACCCCTGGCTTCAACGCTCGAGGATGCTCGTGAAATCGCGCGGCTGGCACGCGAAACTGGGGTTCCCTGGTTTAGTTCCTCGTCCTTGCGCTGGAGCGAAATCGCTACCTCCATGAGGTATGAAGATGCCCTGGGTGCTCTGACCTGGGGGCCAGGTCCCACTGAACCGCACCACTACCTCGACCTCTCGTGGTATGCCATCCATCCTATCGAAACCCTTTACACCCTGATGGGACCGGGGTGCGTCGAGGTAACCCGTACCGCCGGCAAAACTGGGGATGTCATCGTAGGACGTTGGAAAGACGGTCGCTTGGGCACTGTTCGGGTCCTGCCGGAGACATGGGAATACGGCGCGGTAGTCTTTCGCCCAAAAAGCGTAGAACAGAGCCGCTCGGACATGGCGCACTCCTATATACCGATGCTCCGGGAAATCGTGAAGTTCTTCCGCACAGGCACTCCCCCGGTGCCGAACGAAGAGACGCTGGAGATTTTTGCCTTTATGGACGCCGCGCAGAGGAGCAAAGAACAAGGCGGCAAGACCGTGAAGTTGAGGTGAGTCACGCAGGCGAGACGCTTGCAGTTCCGCCCCCAGCCCAGGATGGCCGCCTGCAGCAGGGGAGGCGAGAACTGTTCGAGGGAGTGGCTCTCCGCGCTTGCTGGACGAGGTGGAGGCTGTAACTCCTCAGATCATTCTCGTTCACTTTCTTGAACCACACCGAGATGTTTCGAGATTTGATCCCAAAGAAAAGTCGGAGGAGCTACCAACTTTCGAGCCAGAAGATCTCGGCGTTCTTGGCAAACCCTTCCAGGTACGTTTTCCCAACGAATACCTGGGACTCGTACAGATCGATGACACTGCTTTTCTCTTCCCGGGAATAATCGAAATCACCCAGAGTGACCCACACGTCTGGAGGGGCATGGCCACCAGGGGGAATCCACATGTCCGAAGATGTAGGCCACCCCTCTTGATTCCTTTCCCAGTGAATGAGGTAAGCGAGATGGACTTTCCACGTGCGGACAGGGGCAAGTTCGATCAATGCCTGGTTGACGAACTTCGCCAAGGCCCAGTGGTCCTGGTGGTGGTCAGTGTCGGTAGGGCTGTAAATGACAGTGGGTCCGAATTCCTGGACCAGGCTCTTGATATCGGTCAGGATCGAGTCGCGCTGGTAGGGAGATCCCACGTGGTAAGCAAAATCGTAGGACTCAGGAACCTCTGAAACACCGGTGAATCCACTCAGATAGACTTCCGTACTCGTCCATAGATTGTCAATTCCAGCGTCTGGATAACCAAGGAAGACCACGTCAGACGGCTCGAGCCCGACGGCTGCCATCGCGGCCAGCGTTTCACCAGAGCGGAGAATGCCGTAATCAAGCATGTCGAAATCGTTGTCGCCGTCGCGATCATAGGAACGGGAAGGAAAACTCTCTTCAAAGGCACGCTTGGCGCTCCGATAAGCGTCTCCACAAGTCGCAACCACGACCCGAACTTTGTCACCGTTTCTCAGCGCCCTCCGAAGTACTCCTGCGCACCCCAAAGCTTCGTCGTCTGGATGAGGTGCAAATACCATCACCCGTTCTCTTGAATCCTTCACCGAATCAACGACCCCAGGAGCCACAGGAAATGTTGTCAGAGTCGTGACCGACGCCGGGAAGGGTTCAGCGGGTATCAACTGCCGTAAGGTGACGGCAGCTACTGGAAGGTCTTCGCTCACGATAGTGAGGCTGCCTTCCATTTCCAGTGCCTGCTGGATGATTTCCGGATGGCCGGCGAAGAGTTCGTGAATGAACTTGGCCACCTTCTGTCCAGCTTTGAGCTTAATATCCTCGCTTGCGACAAGCTGCCCTTCCTGGTCGAAGAGTGTGGCGTGAATGGTCGAAAAACCGTTTCCCGTTGCCAAGGGCGGAGAAACAACCAGAGCTAGACCTGAGTTTCGATCGCCTACTGAGTCCAGAAGGACCGTGAACTGCCGCCGGAGATAAGTAGCAGGAACCCCAGCTTCAAAGAGAACCGTATTCGACTGGACGTCAATTCCTGTGTAGATCACGGTGCCGGCAACAGACGCAGGCGCCGACAATCGAGCATAGCCGGTTGTGAGCAGCCCTTCACCCGGAGTAACGATGGATATGACTTGGCCCTGTCTCAGGGAAACCCGGAAAGCCGAGGCAGTTCCCCCAAGCGTTTCCGCGCTGACTTCCAGCGGTTCACCCGTGTCATCGAAGAACTCGATATCGATCTCTGCATCCGCACCGGTATTGACGAATTTGAGGGTGGTCTGATAGCGAATCCCAAAAACTACCCCGTCAGCGAACTGCGGGAAATAGCGTACGTCCTGGGCGACTGAGGCTCCCGAAGCGAGCAGTATGACCATGGTCCTGATCAAAGACTTCATACAGGTAGGATATTGCAGGCTTATGATCTAGCGCAAGTTTATGGAAGCCTACCCGGGGCTAATCGTCCAAGACATCTAAGTGATTAAGATTCAATCGGTTAGAAGGGGAGGACGTCGGCAAAATCCGCTATTGAAAATATCTGTTGACAGGTTGCGTTCGAACGATTACAATTGTAACCAATCAACGTCATGAGTAGTCGAACGGAGGGAATTGGATATGTCTTCAAGCGACCTTGAACCATTGAGTCGGTCTGAATGGAAAGTCATGACGATCATCTGGGAGAAAAAGGCCTGTGCTGCCCGCGACGTCTACCAGGAAGCTGGGGACAAGCATGGGTGGGCTCCCAGTACCGTCAAAACGATGCTTCGGCGCCTGGTGGAAAAGGGCTACCTGAAAACCACTCAGATTGGAAACAGTTTTCTTTACGAGCCAACCCGGCCGGCTATAAGACCGTTGCTTCGCGCGGCAGATGAACTGCTTGCGCGAGCAATGGATGGGACGGTTGGACCGCTCCTGGCTCACATGGTAAAGAGAAGTCAACTTTCTCAGGATGACATTGCAGATCTTCGCTCGCTGCTCGACGACTTCGAACCCAGTGAGGAGGGTTAAGCCATGCTTACAGCGAGTACCCTGAATGTCTGGGCCGAGTCCTGGACGCGGTTTCTGGTAAACAGCCTGATCGACGCCACGGTGGTCCTGTTCGCTGTCTCTATTCTCTGGCTGCTCATTCACAAAAAGGCTTCTGCTCAACTTGGATACAGTCTCTTCCTGCTGGTTCTGGTGAAGCTCTTGATCCCGATCGAGATCACGGTTCCTGCCTGGCTGGCAGATTTATCTCCTGGCTATTCCGTCAATCGCGCTGTTACATGGGCGGCTCGAGAGTCGGGCTTGCCATCACTGCGAAGCACGCCGCCGGGAATGACTACTTCCGAAACGGGACTGGATAGATCGACTGCCGATTCGTTAGCGATCAACAGCAAGACAGGCGCAGCAGTGCCCGGCGAAACTCAGCCCGGGTCCTCCGAGCCGCTGACGTTGCCGGCCAAGTTGATGATTGGCTGGTTTGCAGCGGTGTTACTTCTTCTGGGTTGGTTCTTGATCGTACAGTGGAAGACCCGCCGCATCTTTCTCAACTCGAAAGAAATTGACCCCGAATCCCTGCCGGTGGACTTTGAACAACTGAAAGAGCAGGCGGGCGTCAGGAGACGAGTACACCTCCTGACCAACCCACTGATGTCACTCCCGGCGACCTGGGGAATTCTGCACCCGAAACTGATCTTGCCCTCCGATCTGGCATCCAGCCTTACCCCTCAGCAACTGAAATGGATAGTACTGCATGAACTGGCACATATCAGCCGGTCGGATCTTGCTGTGACGCTGGTCCAGAGATTCCTGCAAATCCTGTTCTTCTTTAACCCTGCGGTCTGGATAGCCAATTGGGTTGCAGATCAGCTGCGCGAATACGCGTGCGATGACCGGGCTTTGTCGACCTGTGACGCGCCCCGGAAGGACTGTGGAAAAGGATTCCTGTCTTTGCTGGAAAGAGTCAGTGATCTGCCGACGGTAATGACTGCTCCCCTGGGAATGCTCAACTACAACACGGTTATCAAACGGCGAATGGTTCGCATTCTTGACGCCAAGCGGAATCTGCGAGTGGGCCTTTCTGCGGGGGCTCTTGCTCTGTTGCTCCCTTTTGCTCTGATATTCTTACCTTCACTCCGAGCCGAGGAAGAGGCGGGTTTTCAAACCGAGGTTGGTGTAGATTCTGGTGACAAACCCACCTTTCGGAAGATCCGAATCCCTGCTAATCCAGGGAATGGAGTGCTTTCTCCGGATGGAAAGATGTTGGCCTTTGCATCAGAAGGAAGCCTCTGGGTTGTCCCAATCTCCGGAAACGTCCAAGCTGACGTCGCGGGAGAAGCTATTAGGTTGACGGAGCCAATGGGAGTTTGGAATCCCTACAACCTTCTTGCCTGGTCAGCCGATGGCAAATGGATTGCCTTCAACACGATGAAGGATGACAAAACTGCAGTTTATGTGATCGCTCCTTCTGGTGGAGTACCGAGGAAAGTCGCGGAAGACCTGCTGCGGGGAAACGACATCTATCACAATCGTGTCGCTCTCTCACCGAATGGAAGAACCCTGGCCTACACTGCAGAAGACCTAAGCCAGAGTGATCAAGAACCGACGCGAATTGGCCATTTTAGGCTTTATGCCATTCCTGTCGAAGGAGGAGAGCCCAGAAGGCTGACGGACTCCTGGAGTTCGGAGCCTGTCTTCTCTCCAGATGGGAGGTGGATCGCCTACAAAACGGCCCTGGTGAATGAAAGTAAAGACAACTATGAAGCTGACCTGTGGGCCGTTCCCGCCGAAGGCGGTGAGCCAATCCAGGTAACGAAACTCGCAAGTCGGGCCAGGGGACCCATCTGGTCACCGGATGGGGAGATGCTCGCCTTTAACTACGAATCCGACAATGACAACAACAGCAAGTCGGTCTGGATTGTCCCTTTCAATACAACCGGACCCCACGAGGATCCTCTCACGAAGATCAGGCTCCCACGAGAAAACGGCCACCTGCTGTCCGGATGGACACCTGAACACCGGCTCGGGATATTCATTTCAAGCCCGAGCCATCACGCCGTCTACACGGTACCGTCTTCTGGAGGTAGAGCAACTCAGATCTCACCTGACGGCTGGCCCTTCCATCCGCGCTGGTCACCCGATGGAGCGAGTGTGTTTTTCCGCTGGGGGCGTGGACGAATCGCGTCGGTACCTTCCGAAGGAGGGGAGGTTGAAGTAGTTCCTTATACAAACGATCCCAAGATAATCGAGGTTTTGCCGGGAGGGGGAAACCAGATCTCTCCGGATGGCAGCACAATCCTCTTTGTCGCCGTCAAGGAGAGAACGGATCCCTGGGAAATTGGCATATGGACGGTTGCTGTTGAGGGGGGTGAGCCTCGGGAGGTAACACTGAGTGTTCCGGGGGAATCCCGCGATTTGGAAATCCGCTATCCCTTCTGGTTCTCAGACGGAGAGGCGATCGGCTTTTTGAAAACTGAAGAGAAATCCCCGGGGATCTGGTCGCACAACATCTGTGTGGTTTCTGCGGAAGGAGGTGAGGTCCGACAACTCACTGACGTACAGGACCGGGTAGCGTATGCAACCCTTGCATGTTCACCCAATGGCGCGTGGATAGCGTATTTCTCCACCGAGAAGGAGATCAGGTTGCTTTCCCTGAAAGGCAGCGAAAGCCGGGTGGTGACAGAAGTCGAGTCTACTCATTTCCACAAAGAGCTGTGTTGGTCACCTGACGGCAGCCAGATTGCCTACAGTTCGAAGGGGCGCATCATGGTTGTCCCAGTTGATGGTGGCGAGCCTCGCGAAATCCAGACGGGTGTGTTGACTGAAAAAGTAGGCGATTTTCACTTGGACTGGTCACCAGATGGCGAGAAACTGGCCTTCAGTGTACAGCTTGGCGGAGAACCGGAATTCTGGTTCATCGAGAACTTCCTGCCTCTGACAACCCCGAAACGCGAGTAGGTCCTGTGATTTGGGGTCGACCCCAAATTCGAAGATAAGTGTATCAGGTGTTTGAGATTTCCTAACTCAACCGGGACAACTTCGATTCAACGGTAATGTCTGGGTGCAGTTGCTTTTTTACCGTACATGAGTTCATTGCTTTCAAAATCGGCTTCTCATATTTTTCCGGAAAGTCATTCGACACAAACAGAGTTAGGGTGGCTGTATCAATTAGTTTTGTTTCTCGATTGAACGTTACTTCCTGCGTAATCTTCATCCCGTTCGAGTTCAAATTTCGAGAATCGCAAAAGCTCTTTGCATAGATTCCTGCACAGGCAACAATCGAGGAAAGAAAAATATGAAAAGGCTGAGGAGCCGAATCCTCTCCACCATTGGACAGCTTCTGGTCAGTTTTGATCAGAAATTTCCCATCAATTACATCAACTTTCTTTCCCCCTGGAAAAATCGCTTCTAACATTTCGAGCTCCTTCACTAATATGCTAAAAATTCAAAGCTGCAAACAACACCTGGAACGACAACTAATAGGCCTGTGACAACCATTCGAGTCATTCCTAACTACCTTCCTTCACTATCTCAAAATCTCGACGTTGTCTTCTCCCCATAGCATACGCTGCTGCGAAGGTATCGGATTCTGAATTTCTGTTTCACGCAGCAGATTCCTTTCTCAGCCACTTGAGCACGAGAAGTCACGGAGCAGGCAGGATGTGTCCAGTTCGAAGGCGAACCGGACCTATCGATCTCGCTTCTTCTTGGGGTTATTCCCTCCAGGACGTGCGTAGACTACGACGAGCATGAATATGGTGCCCCCCTCGCATCAGTCGTTGAAGCGGTAACAAATACCCATCGCGAATCTCCCGGTGCTCACCCTCAGTTCGAGGCCTTCC
>JAUVSF010000676.1 GCA_030597245.1 Acidobacteriota bacterium | reverse complement strand
CGCCTTTGCGTGAAACGAAACTTTCTCACGCCAAGCCGCAAAGCACGCAAAGAGAGTAGGGGTTCTTTCGACACGCACTATGCCGACGTCCTGTTAACCCTTGGCGAACTTGGCGGGCTTCGCTAATCGAAAAGTGTTCCCACTGCAAAATAGAACTTGCCTTTTCCTTCTTCACCAAAACTACCTCCCACGAAAACCGGGCCGATAAGGGAGTCCATGAGCAAGCCGCCTGAGGCAGCGTGAAAAAAGTTAACAGTCTGAGTGGGCTCCCAGGCCGTTCCTCCTTCATAAAACACCGCTATTACGGTTCGCCCTCCGAGGAATGAAGATGAATCGGCGATCTGGCGCATCAATCCAAGATTTGTGTAAGCGTATCGTGAACCCCAGAGTTCATCAGGCGAAAGCGAGCCCACATTCAGGGGGCCTCCAAGGGTAAATTTCTGGGGTGCCGGAGCAATCTTTTCGAACGTTGTCCCTCCTCGCACTGACCCAAAAATGGTGTACTTAGGTATCGGAGTGGCGAAGACCAATAGTCTTCCACCTAACTGAGAAAGGGCATGAGGTGCCCCTGGAGTATGAGGAAAGTGTCTCCCGGAGGCTTCGAGCCTCCAACCTCTCCTGGGAATGACCGAATGATCGAGCCCATCATGTTTCAAGCGCAGGGAGAACCTGCCTGACGCACCTGAGAGGCTTGGGAGGACGGGTTCTCCTTTGTTGACTCCCGCGTCGAGGCTGCTGATTGCGTAGCCAAAACGGATCTCGTCCGACATGAACCCGAACCCATAACCGAGATCCAAACCAGCACCGGCGTTTCGGATTCTATAATTGGCGAGTTGGTCCCCATCCTGGAAGTAGTTTCTGTTGTCCCGGTGATAAAGCGCGCGAGGCGCTACGAAGAAGCCCTTCTTTAGAGGTGCGTAATATTCCGTTCCCAGGAGAGCTGGAGTTCCCAGTGCTCCATCGAATCTGAGCTCCGAACCGGTTCGCCCAAGGTCTAAGAATGTGACTCGCCCTCGGATACCGAATCTGATGTCATCCATTTCAGAGCCATTGATATCCAGGCCGAAATTGATAAAGGGAGGGCCGTAAGTCTTTTCCCGCACTCGAATATGCAGCGAAGATTGCTGTTTCGTTCCATCGACCCCATAGCCGAGTCCGTAGTCACGTCCACGTCCGTATACGTCGGTCAGTTCCTCTTCGAGACGGTCGAGGTCTAGTGTGTTGTCTGTGTAGGTTGACAATTCCCTGCTGAGTTTGGATTCTCTATCAACGTCGGTGCCCGTCACCTGAACCGAACTTGGAGCTGGAATAAGGTCCTTTCTTCGCGAGGCTCTGGCAGCCAGGTGCTCCTTCCAGTTCCGGTCGTCGATGGAAAACGCCCGTAGGACGAGATCCTTGTCTTCTGCCGCGACGTACCCCTGCTTGCTGATTGGGTCGAATTCCTCGAAATCCAGGGTTTCGTAGCCATTGAGTTCGGGGATCAGAACAATGTCCGCTAAACGCATGTTCTGCCGGACCTTGTCTACCATCATGATGGTGATCGTCTGATTCGCCAGACCAGGGATGGAGTTGAGGGCCTCACGGTCGCTGAGAGGAGATCCGACATCAACCGCGATGATGACTTCTGCCCCCATCTCCTTTGCGGTTTCGACAGGCAGATTGTCGAGGAGACCGCCGTCTGCCAGCAGCTTCCCATCGAATTCAACTGGTGTGAAGACGGCGGGGATAGCCATCGTAGCGCGCAGTGCCATCGCTAGAGATCCGGAATCGAGGACGACTGTCTTACCGGTTTCCATGTCTGTTGCCACACACCGAAACGGAATCGGCAGGTCATCGAAGCGCTCTGCTTCCCAGTAAGGCAAGCTCAGACGGTCAAAGAGTAAACCAATGAAATGTCCGGGAACTAGTCCACTGGGGGTAGACAGGCCCTTGTTCCAACCCAGTTCAAATCGCACCGGGTACTGTCTCAAATCTTCTTTCCTTCGAAAAGTCAGGTCTGAGTAGGGCGGAGCCGCAGCCATGAGACGATTCCAGTTCAGGTGTTTCACCAGCTGAGTCATTTCTTGCGGCGAATGCCCCATGGCGTAAAGGGCTCCGATGAGCCCCCCCATGCTGGTGCCGGCTACGTAATCAACTGGGATTTGCTGTTCTTCCAGCCACTGCATTACTCCGATGTGAGCGAACCCGCGGGCTCCACCTCCCCCGAGGACAAGGCCGACTTTCGGTCGCTTACCAGTCTCTTCCCGTGCTTCCTCGGCCTTCGACACCATGCCTGTCGCTAACATAACGCAAAGCAGGCAGACAAGGGTTCTCAGCTTCATCAAGGCAATGGTAGACGAACAGAGAGGCTTTGTCTCCCGACTTGTCAGAGTCAGAGGTGTGTGATGTCGGATGCCGGATGCCGGGGGGCTTGGTATCCTAGCTCGTGCTCGTGCTCGTGCTCGTGCTCGAATAAACCCTTGGCGAACTTAGCGGGCTTTGCGTGAAACGTGTTTACCCTGTTCGCCGTTCGTCGTTCGCACTTCGACAAAGCCTCAAGCCTCAAGACCCAAGACCCAAGACGTTTCATTCATGATCACAGATGCTCTCTCGAGGGACGTTCAGGAGGCCGTCAACTTCGGTCAGTTTCGCTCGCTCGCTCAGAAATTGGAGAAGTTCGTCCAGGGTCATGCCCTGTGCT
>JAUVSF010000193.1 GCA_030597245.1 Acidobacteriota bacterium | reverse complement strand
TGTCTTTGACAAGGTTACTCTCGTTGTATCTTGCTTCGGTGAGGTTCATGGATTTATCCCTCGCTCGGCCCTTCAGGCGGGCCCTTATGTCTATTTACTGTTCTTCGGGTCTGAGTCGTGGACCCGACACTAAGTACAGTGAGTCGTCGGCCTGCTGGTTCGCTACGGCTTTGCCCTCTTGATTGCGAGGCTCGCGTAGGAGGGCAATTCACCGATCAGCGGCTGGACGTAATCGAGAAACTGCTGGGTAACAAACAGACCATCTGCCCTGATGAACTTCTTCGGTACCGGCCTCTCCGCATTAGCGACCTTACCCAGTTCGATAGTGCCAAAACCGCTCTTGTAAGGCTCACCCTTTCCGTTTTCCCGGGTGATCGTCACCATGACGCCATCAACTCCCTTTACGGCGAGTCTCACGGCCTCCCGGCCACAGCCGTACGCTTCCTTGATGTCCAACTTCACCGCCCGGTCGGCAGCGCACATCTGCAGTGACTCGGTGACCTGAAACTCCCCTCGCCAGCCGAAAGCATCCTCGATCATACGGTGAAGCATCAAGGCGGCACTGGTTCCACCCATCGCTCCAAACTCAACGTTGCCGAACTTGTCCGTTGTCTGGGAAGCGCTGACGGGCGTACCGTCGGCATAGGCAACTCCCTCGCCGCAAACCACGGAGCAGAAACCATATCGCTTCTGCACCTGCTCCACAGTCGAAAGGAACCGGTCCTTTTCGAAGGGCACTTCAGGCATCAGAATGATATGAGGCGGGTCGGCCGGAGAGCGCCTGGCACACGCCGCCGCACCAGGAAGCCAGCCGGCACTTCGCCCAACCGTCTGGAAAATGACGTACTGATCAACACGCTGCATGTCACGCGCCAGCAGCCCACCCTGCAACACACTCATTGCAACATAGCGGGCAGCACTGGGGTAGCCGGGGGTGTGATCGGTTCCGAACAGGTCGTTATCGACGGTCTTGGAAACACCCACACCGATCATGTCATAGCCGGAGTGCTGAGCATATTCGACAACCCGATGGATCGTATCCATGGTGTCATTCCCGCCGATCATGAAGAAGTACCGGATATCAAACTTCTTCAGCTGTTTCAGGATTGGTTCAAAGTGTTCATCCTGTAGCTTAAGCCTGGTCGAACCCAGAGCACTGCTGGGAGTGGTTTTCAATCCGTTCAACGTCTCTTTGGATTCCGCTCCAAGGTCCAAAAGAAAGTTCTGCAGGACCCCCTCAATCCCGAACCGCATTCCAAAAACACGTCTAATCGCTTTGCTGTTCGAGGCCGTATCCACAACCCCAGCGAGCGAGGCGTTGATAACCGACGTGGGACCGCCAGATTGGCCGATAATCGCATTGCCCTTGAGCATGTCTCAGACTCCTAGTAGGATGAGTTGTTCTTGAGTAAACCACTTTTACTACCATAATCCATGAACATGCTCAACCAAAGTTCACCTTCAGAAGATCTGAAACCAGCGCCCATTCTTTATTTGGGCGATACCGCATTGGATTCCGCTGCCGGCTACCTTGCCGGGGTTATGGCTCATTGTGGCCTCGCCTTCGATTACTTCCCGAGCGACCAGTCGCCCGGCCCTGCCCAAGTGTCCGGTGAGCGAAAGCTTCTTATAATCAGCGATTTCATGGCGAGGATGCTCAACCGGGAGACTCAGGAGTCCATGTTGCAGCAAGTGCACTTGGGAACCGGTCTTCTCATGATCGGTGGGTGGGAGTCTTTCTGCGGTCTCGGGGGTGACTGGGCGGGGACACCGATCGCCTCAGCTCTGCCTGTAGAGATCGCCGCTCGAGATGACAGGATCAACTACGACCAGGTCGCCCTACTTGCCAAAGTGACAGACCATCCGATCCTGGATAACCTGCCCTGGAATGAGCGACCTCCTGCGATTGGCGGCTTCAACCGCTTTCGTGCGAAGCCGGAGGGTCGAGTCTTGCTGAATGTGATCAGGCACCAGGCTCGACACACCGGTCAGGGCTTCGAGTTTGAAGCAGTTGAGACCGATCCCCTGCTTGTGATTGGCGATTACGGCCAAGGCCGTACGGCAGCCCTGGCGACGGACCTGGCGCCGCACTGGGTCGGTCCTTTGGTGGATTGGGGAACTGAGAATCGCCCCGCGCCGTCAGGCAGTGGCCGTGTAGCGGCCCAGGCCAGGGGCGCCGATGAAGTGGAGACAGGCTGCTTCTACGTCCAATTCGTCTACCAGTTGCTCGAGTGGACTGGGAAGTTGGATTAGGCCGGCCTTGAATCCGCGTATCGGATAAGAAAGCGGAAGCTCAGGCTTCCGCACTCCAAAGCTAACCTATTGATTCTTGGTGTCCTTCGTGCCTTGGAGGTTTGAATTATCCCGGCTAAACCGGTCCGCGTGTGGTAGCGGTCGGGCCTTCCATTACCTCAGAGGTTTTTACACTGAAGTCGCGTAATGCAGGGTGGCCTTGTACCTGGGCTGCCAGTGGCCCGTTCAGGAAGCTCTGCATCGAGGCCTCGTCTTCAAACAGATAGATTCCTCCTGCCTCCGATTCTGCCTCGTTCAAAATCCAAACCTTCCAGCGGAGACCGGGAAGTTCAGCAAACATACCAGCTAACTGATCCGCTGCCTGCTCATACTCGGACCTCGAAAGGTCAAACTTGAAGTTTAGTTGGACAATGTGTGCAGCCATGATTTCTCTCCTTGGGTAGGATGCCACGTTAGTGGGGCACGTAATTAGCTCAAGTGTATCATCCTTTCGACAGAAACAAAGTAGTTGAATTGCCTCATAAGAAGATCATCTCAAACCGTTTTCAGCCTTCTCGACGATACTCTGAAGGTCCTTCTTGACGCTATCGGGGAGAGGTGCAGGCTTGTGTTCTACGAGTAGTCTGTCTATTCTTTCCGCTGCACGCTCAGCCAGGCTTTTTTCCCCGTTCTGACCCCCCGAATCATATGAATTTCGATCGCATAAGCTCGGATACCAGCGCTCCCTGTAGTAATCGAGAGTGTGGTCAGTATCGAGAAACTGACCTTCAGGACCAATGGATTCGACTACGTCCACTGCCAACGTTCGGCTGCTCACTTCTGTCTGCTGAGTCAGCGCTTTGACCCAGCTTACAATCTCGTCACAGAGGAGAAGCTGGGTAAAGGAGAACGTGAGTCCAGATTCAAGATAACCGAGATCATGTATGAGATGGCTGCCTGCCAGTACATCTACGAGAAGTGTAAGAGCTGCCTCGGCAGCCGCTTGCCCGTCCACGGTTTTCGACTCTGAAGCTCCTCCAAGGCCGAACATCGGGAGTCCGTAGAATCGCGCCAGAGAGTGCGCCAAAGTTCGTTCCGGCTCGCAATAGGAAGAGACGAGTGTACGCATATCAAACGTCCCGCCGGTCATCCCAGGGATGATGACTGGGGATCCCTCCTGTTGGAGTTGAGAGAGGACCAGCCCGACCAGAACGCCTGCATTGTCGAATGCCACCGTTCCAGCCGGAGTCACTGGGCTCTTGACCCCTCCAGCTGAGGACGGGATGTAGAGGGAGGGGACTCCTATTTTGGAAAGATAGAGGAGTTTGCGACGAGAGTCTTCGTTATGAACCAGACCTGAGGGAACGTTGATATAGCAGGCTGCCATCGGTTTCTTCTTGAGCGCGTCAGCTCCACCAACCACCACCTTAAACATCTCAACGGCATCGAGGCATCCCTGGAATTCGTAAGCAACGAATATGAGGGGTTTGGCGGTGTTATTGAGCATGATCTGCAGTTGGTAGCGGTCGGCGATCGTCCCGTCAACGTCAGTCGGAAGGAGTAGTGACATGACAAAGTCGATGTTTGGGAGAGCATCACAGAGAGTTACCCCATCTATTACATCTTTCAGCACCGGTTCACGGCGAGCTCCAGTCCGGTGGTCGAGGATGTTCAGGCAATCTGAACCGGGGCCGAAGAAGCTGCGAGTTCCTTCCAAAGGTATCGTCGGCACCCCATCACGGTTGTAGAGTGTCAACGTCTTTGGCACTGTATCCAAAGCTTTCTCAACCAGACCGGAAGGAATTCGAACCAGGTTTCCATCGCTAACGCCGGCGCCGGCTGCCCTTAGTAATTGTACGGCTTCTTCGAGATGAAGCCGTACACCGACGCGGTCCAGGATCTCAAGACTGGCTTCACTGATCTTCCTGCAGTCTTGATTTGAGTGCTGCGGAAAAGGACGTCCGTTGAGACTACTCTCTTCTTGATCGTTCTGGCTCATGTTTCCTCCGATTTGCCCTACACGGATCGAGATTTCGTTGACTGTCGTTGGGACTGAGAAAAAAGGATCAATCTCTCGTAGTTAGAATCGCCCGGAGACAGTGCATTTCGCTTGACCATGAAACTCGCGAACAGGCCGACGAAGCATAGGACAGCGATGAAGGCGAACAGACCACGATATCTCAAGTCGTCCGGCAGAGAGTCCAGGATTATTCCCCCTGCCAATGGCATGAAGACATCCGGCGTAAAGCCAACCATGGAAACGATCCCCGTGACCGTACCTGTTAGCGCGAACGGCAATCCTCCCTCTTCCAGCAGAGCAAAGTAAACCCCTCTCAGGGCGAATATTGCCAGAGAGGCTACCGCGGTGTTTACGACAAGAAGCACGACTAGATCAGGATTACCAGGTGTGAAGATGAAGACAGAAAAACTGAAGATGAGAACTGCGAAAGACCAGGAGACCGTTTTGGAAACTCCTATCTTATCTGCCAGGAATCCGGCTCCCAACGCGGCAAGAGGTTTGACCCACATCTTGCCCACACCGATTACTCCTCCAAAGACGACACTCATCAGGAAGACTTCGGTCGCGTAGGGCGTGAAATAGAAGGAGCCCCAGTAAGCACTGTACGCTGAGAGAATCACCAGAGAAATCCACCAGACAACAGGGGTCCTTAAGACATTTCGGATCTCAGCCAGGCCTATGTTGAATCGTCCACCTTCAGCAGTGTCATCTTCAAAAGTGAACCAGGCCATCACGCCGATCAGCATATTTGATATTGAGAAAAGGACAATGACCCAGGAAAGAGCCAAGTGTCCACTTCCCAGCATCGCAAATACGGCCAGAAAGGCTGTAGAGCTGGCGATTTCAGCGATTCCACGTCCGCCCTCCAGAATCCCGAACGCACGACCCTGCTGACCGGGGAGTGCCCAGTTCCTGGTAGCCTTGATCATCGCCGCCCAGAAGGTGAGGGTACAACTTACTCCCCAGAATGCGTGGACAGCTATAGAGAGGATGTAAGAGGGGAAAGTTGCGAAATAGAGCCCGGTGACTCCTGTCGCAACCATGGAAAAAGCAATGAGTTTGCGAGGAGATAGGCGGTCTGCAAGCCATCCGCCCGGAAAATAGCAGATCATTGCTGTAGCACCAAAAGTGCTCATCAGGAAACCTAACTGTGTGTTGGACAGGTGCAGAGCTTCCTGTAGAGGAATGTAGTAGACCTCTCTCAGAAACGGAAGGAGGTAGATGAGTCCACCTGAAAGACACAAGCAGGCCATTATCAGCCACCGCCGCACCCTGCTCAAAACACCCTCCAGCACGCCCTCAAGTTTTCCGTTGCGGATTAGGCTCCGATGCTACCATGACCGATCCACGTAGGACAGACATCGAATTGCCTCATCATGAATCTAGTCGAAGTGGTGGGAGAGATGGGGATTGGCCGGGTGAGGCAACGTCGCAAGATCTTCTACGGAGCAGACGTCGATCGGGTGCTGATTCGACGATGGGTAGTCAGGGGTGAATAGGACTACCCGTGTTTCAGAAATGTTCCGTCTCGATACTCCGCAAAAGCCTTTCGCAACTCCTCCTGTGTATTCATGACGATGGGCCCATACCAGGCCACCGGCTCTCGCAGCGGTTTCCCAGATACGAGAAGGAACCGGATGCCGGCTTCTCCTGCGTGGACCACCACTTCATCGCCGCTGTCAAAGAGCACGAGGGATCTATTGTCTGCCTGGTCGGAAACTGAGGTGTCTGACCAACCGACACCCTCCGTC
Source organism: Acidobacteriota bacterium (assembly GCA_030597245.1). Lineage (GTDB taxonomy): Bacteria > Acidobacteriota > UBA6911 > RPQK01 > JAPXNP01 > JAUWTT01. The sequence goes on along the minus strand of JAUVSF010000193.1, from coordinate 2,196 downwards.
GGCACGGATAGAGGCCCCGAAGCATTGCAGAACGTGCCTGCTCCATCGAAGACGTAGGCGAAGGCATGCCGCGAGGTTTCGACCGGAAGGCTTCTCCTGATACCGGGTGGAACTGACACATCGACATAGTGCGGGTTACTGGCTATCCCATCCACCGGACCCTGCACACCCCAGAGGTTCCCACAGATAACGCGGATGGTTGTCCCATCGTCTTCCGTGACCTCCGGAATATCGGCCGCCTGAATGTCCTGATAGCGCGGAGGAGTCATCTTGAGCGACGAAGGGAGGTTCGACCACAGCTGAAATCCGTGCATCCTCCCTTGTGGATCTCCGTGAGGCATTTCCTGGTGGATGATCCCACTTCCCGCAGTCATCCACTGCACGTCACCTGCCGAAATTGTCCCTTCGTTTCCCAGGCTGTCTCCATGGTCTACATTCCCGGCCAGAACGTAGGTGATGGTCTCGATTCCGCGATGGGGATGCCACGGGAAACCAGCCCGATAGTCATCAGGATGCTCGTTTCGAAAATCGTCCAATAAAAGGAAAGGATCGAATTCCTGTGTCTTGCCAAACCCAAACGCTCTTCTGAGCTTGACTCCCGCCCCCTCCATAGTAGGTTTTGCCTTGATAATCTGCTTGATTGGCCTAATCGACATTCGCACCTCCCCTCAACGCTTTCGTGGGGCTCCTTGACAGTGTGTGGGGTTTTACCACTAAGGCACCAAGAGCACCAAGGAAGAACGTAGCTTGTCACACATTCCAACTCTTTGCGAACTTGGCGGGCTTTGCGTGAAACAAGCCCATCTCACGCCAAGACGCAAAGAGATGCCTGTGTTGGGCTGCCTGGCCTAGGAGGCAAGCCCGATTTGAGAGTGCTCCACATCCGCCGTGCGAGGGCTCGACACCTTTGCCGTTAGCTTGGACGCAATTTCGAAAACCGACTCATAGGCGCCCCCTTCCCGGCAGTTCGTGAGAGGCTCCATCTCGGAGACCATCTTCTCAATCTGGCGATCGAACGCAACTCCACCCAGCTCATCGACCTCGAGCAGAAGGTACTTATTCGCTACATGGCGGAGTATGCTTGCGGTGCCCAATTCCCTGACGTCTCGTACCTTGTTGACCACGATGCCCGGCCGAATCCTGGCCAGTTCTGAACGAATCGGGGCTGCCCGCCTCTCTCCGCCCAGATCCGATATCACCTCCAGCAAGTCTTTGACGGAACGCAGGTTAAGACTGTTCTCGGGATTCATTGTCTGCTGCACGAGCTTCCGAAGAGTCTCATTGCGCCGGCTAAGCTGGCTCAGTCTCCTGAAGACGGAGTTTCTGAGGAAGACGTACGCGTTCTGAATAGCTGTCGGCTCGACCGTGGTGACTACAATCTGCTTCTCGGAAGCAAGAAAGAAGTCCAGGGTGTTGAACGAGGTGCCCGCTCCGAGGTCAAGAATGACGAAGTCCGTTTCAAGTGAAGATAAGCTCCGCACCAGCTTTACTTTCTGCACGAAAACGGGATTCGCTACCGATAAAACCTCGCTGGCACCGCATATGACCCGGAGGTTTTCGGTCGAAGTGGAAAGGGCAATTTCCTCGAGAGATGACACCCGTTTTGAAATGAGGTCCTTCACGGTCATCCTGGGATCTTTGATTCCAAGCAGCGTGTGCAGATTCGCGCAGCTCAGGTCCAAATCCACAATCACACACCTTTTCTCCAGCCGAGCCAGCCACTGTCCCAGCAGGATGCTGAATACACTCTTTCCGACCCCACCCTTGCCCCCGCCAACGGCTACCAGGGTTGGTCTTGATTCGAGTCTTTTATCCAGATCTTCATTCATTGCAATTTACTCCCCCAAGTCACATCTTTCTGTAGTACCAAGGCTTCCCAAAGATCACTGATCAAAGTCAACTCGCCGCTGTCTTGAACGCAGTGACTGCTGAGAATCGCTCGATCCGACTCGAGCATTTCAGCGAACTGAACTCCAAGAGTCGCCCGTTGATCCTCTTCTTTACCCCAAACTATCCGCCCAAGAATATGCACCGGTTTCACGGTATTCTTCCTCAGATCCAGCCGAAGCTTGATCTTCTGGCCCACCAACTGATCGATCGTGACTCTGGTCAGCTTGTTCTTGAGGACGATGCACGCTCCTGACAAGGAGATGTCGTTGGTGAACCCTTCTCGCACGAGACGCACTTTTTCCGGGG
>JAUVSF010000730.1 GCA_030597245.1 Acidobacteriota bacterium | reverse complement strand
ATGGGAAGAGAGTTGTGTAGGGAAAGGCTGGAGATCGCGGTGGTCGCCGGATCATTAAAAAAGTCATTGACGCGATTATGGGTTGACCCGCTCCTCTTTCAGACCGCAGACCGCCGTGGTTCTGAAGTGGAGTCCAGTCCGGCAAGACCAAGGAAGGGAAAGTTCGAAGTGCGAAGTTCGAAGTTCGAAATCCGGGATCGCAGTCAATATGGAGACTGGGAATTCTGAGGAGTCCAATTATGAAAGTTCGGGGGATTCTGCTTGCTCTGGCAATTGCAGCGGCACCGGTCGTTGCGGCACAGAAAAATGTCGTTTTGTTCGTCGCCGATGATCATGGTCAGGACGCAGGGTGTTATGGAAACCCTAAGATCAAAACGCCTCATATCGATTCTCTGGCCGCCGGCGGAACGCGATTCGTGAATGCGTTTGCGACCACCGCGAGCTGCAGTGCAAGCCGCTCCGTAATCCTTACCGGCCTATACAACCACCGGACAGGTCAGTATGGTCACACTCACGATTACCATCATTTCTCCAGCTTTGAGAACCTCAAGAGCCTGCCGGTTCTCCTCAATGAAGCAGGTTATCGCACCGCTTCAGCAGGCAAGTATCACGTCGCTCCCAGAACGGTCTATGCATTTGACGAATTCCTTCCCGGGTCCAGTCGAAACCCTGTCGAAATGGCTGACAATTGCAGAGATTTCGTAACAGAAGACCCCAACCAGCCATTCTTCCTCTACTTCTGTACATCCGATCCCCATCGAAGTGGGGGAGTTGACGAAACCTCTACCCACAAACCTAATCTCTTCGGCAACCGGCCCGAGGGATACAACGGAATTCAAGAGGTCAAGTACTCACCTGAAGACGTTATCGTTCCACCCTTCTTGCCGGACAGCGCTGTGGCTCGAGCCGAACTGGCCCAGTATTACCAGTCCGTGTCGCGACTCGACCAGGGACTAGGCAGATTGATCTCCATCCTGGACGAAGCTGAAGTGTTGGAAGATACACTGGTCATCTACATATCTGATCACGGGATCGCCTTCCCGGGGGCAAAAACAACTGTATATGAGCCTGGCCTTCGCTCCCCATGTGTCGTCCGCCATCCGTATATTCAGAAACGCGGCGTTGTAAGCGAGGCTTTTGTCAATTGGGCCGATATCACGCCGACGATTCTGGATTTCGCTGGTATCGAACCTCCGGAATACGAGTCTCATGTTCAACTTGAACTGCTAAAGAAGCAGCTTCCTGAGCGTCATTCGCTGCATGGACGTTCATTCCTGGGAATACTCGAGGAATCGAATCCCGACGGATGGGATACCACCTATGCCTCCCACACCTTTCATGAGATCCAGATGTACTATCCGATGAGGGTGGTTCGCACTCGAGACTTCAAGTTGATCTGGAACATCGCTCATCCCCTGCCATTCCCTTTCGCCTCTGATCTCTGGGCTGCGGCCACCTGGCAGGATTGCTGGAAAAAGGGAGAAAACGCCCAATACGGAGTCAGGACAGTGGGAGAGTATATCCACCGCCCCGAATTCGAACTGTACGACATGAGAAAAGACCCCTGGGAATCGAAGAACCTGGCAACCGATCCAGAATATGAGCAGGTACTGGCAGAGCTGAAAGAAGAACTGCAGAACTTCCAGAGGCGAACCTCGGATCCCTGGCTCCTGAAATGGGATTACGAGTAGCGGTCAGCCGATCCGGCAGCTGAGATTTGCGATTTACGATTTGGTACAGGTCCGGCATTTGTCATTTGTCATTTGTCACTTGTCACTGGTGCCACGTACTTCAGTGGACTCACAAATCCCTACAATTCGAGGTCCCATACTGAGGCAATCGCGCTGTGGGGAAACTCAGTAGCGGTGCGGGTTGCAGCGGGCGGGGAAAGAAGTTTACCCCAGGAAATGGCGGTAAGTTGTTGAAAAACGGTTGTAAGGGGGAGGTGCCAAGTCGAATTCACCCCGAACTCAACAGAAACGCCGATGGTGAACTTGGGAGCCAAGCGGAAAAGAACGAGCGGATAAGACATGCTCCGGATGCTCCAGTCTGTCCATGACGTTGACGACGTCGAATCTCCGACACTCATGCCGTCCCGCAAGGCGGGACTCGGGTGAGGTTGTCGCTATTACCCCAGGGCTCGCGCCCTGGGCTCTACGCATATCGCCCCGCGAGGCGGGGCGCTGGAAACGCAACGGGGAGTGGAAACCGGCCTCCGCCCTCGCTCGTCGAGCTCT
>JAUVSF010000240.1 GCA_030597245.1 Acidobacteriota bacterium | reverse complement strand
GACTGGCGTGAAACCTGGACGGAGCGGGCCCATAAAAGATTGCGGAGTTGGGGATTCAATACTGCTGCCTGCTGGACTGCCGAAGAGACTAGTTTGAAGCGGAAGACCCCGTACGTGGTGTACCTGCACTCGATGGGTCCCGCGATTAGTGGAGCCGAAGGATTCTGGTTCAACTTTCCAGATCCTTTTGACAGCGGATTTCGGGAGGGCATACGCCGGTTGAAGATCTTTGACCAGGGGCGGATCGCCATGAAAATGGAGCCCTTAACTCGTGAAATAGGCAGGTCAGCGGAGGATCCCTGGTGTATTGGCTACTTCGTTGACAACGAAGCGAGCTGGGGAGACGACAAATTTCTTGCCGGCAGTGTTCTTCAGAGTCCGCCGGACCAGGCCGCCAAGGTGGAGTTCCGAAGAGAACTCCAGGCACGTTACCGCAGCATCGGCAAGCTAAACCAGGCATGGGAAAGAAACTTCAAGTCCTGGGAGGAATTCCTCGAGAGCCGGGAGGTTCCTGAATCTGAGGCCTCGGAGGTTGATCTAAGAGCCTTCACCAGGAAGATCGTGACCCGTTACTTCAGGATCATTCGCGACCGGCTACGAGAGATTGCTCCCAACAAGCTCTATCTTGGCGCTCGATTTGGGCTACCTGAATATCCGGATGTATCGAGTGAAGGGGCATGGTTTGTGCCAATTGCCGCGGAGTTCTGTGACGTGGTGAGTTTCAATCGCTATCGATACACTTGCCTGGAACTACAGCTGCCCGAAGGAGTGGATCGGCCGATCATCATTGGAGAGTGGCATATTGGAGCACTTGAACGGGGAATGCTGCACACCGGCTTGCGCAGTGCCTATGATCAGAGCGAGAGGGCTGTCCTCTATGAGTTCTACGTTAACCAGGCGCTGAAGAACCCATTCCTGGTGGGAACTCACTGGTACCAACTCAATGACCAGGTTACCACTGGGCGTAAGGACGGGGAGAACTACCAGATCGGTTTTCTGAATATCTGTGACAATCCACACCCAGAGATGATCGGTGCCAGTCGCAGTATCGGAAGTCAGCTCTACCAACTTCGTGCAGGGAGAAGATAAGGGGACGCTCCAGCCCGTGAGTACCTGACCTAATCCCATCACTGATTCTGCAGATGGTACTTCGCCCAGTAATGATTGGGGTTCTTCTCCAGCGCGAGAGCCAGTTGCTCCCTGGCGCGCGCCTCATCTCCTCTTCCCCGATAAGCCAGCCCGCGCAGATAGTGAACCTGCGCAACCTGGATCTGCATGGATCCCAGCTCACTGAATTTCGCAAAGAAGTCTAACTGGGACCTGCTGTTGGCAAAATCCCAAAACTGATTAAACTTAGCCGCGGCCAGACCGTTTTCCTTCAACTTGGTCTGGGCCAGCCATTGATAGTACAATCCTTCCCCTACTCCTTGGACCTCCGTCGCTGCTTCCCAGAATTCCTGTGCCTTAGTCTGATCACCGGTCGCCTCGAAACCTAAGCCCAGGTAGTAAAACACCTGGGCAAAACGAGGGTTGCCGGCCGGTCGTCCTTGCTCCAGGTTTGGAGGAAAAGTATCGGCTGCCTGAAAGTCGCTCATGGCGGCTTTGCGGTCACCATCCTCGAGCCGCTCGCTGCCCCTCAGCAGGTGTGCATCGACGTACAGTCTTCGAACCATTCCACCGCCTTCCCAACGGTTGAAACGACGGCCTCGTAGTACTTCAATAGCCTTGTCCCAGTTGCCTGACTGCACATAGACCAACACTAGTCGAGTCAGTGAATCAACCCGGCCATTTACGACGACTTGATTCCTCTCGAGAACTTCTCGCCTGCGATCAAGAGAAACACCCCCATCTTCGTAAAGGACGTCCAGTTCGTAGTAAAGACGCGGGTCATCGGGTGCAATATCAACCGCGCGCTCCATACTGGCGATCGCTTTCTGAACATCACCGTCAACCTGTTTGTAGGCCAATGCGAGATTGCGGTGGACTATGGAGAACGAATCGTCCAGCCCGCGGGAGTCTTCCCACGCCTTTTTTGCTCTTTCCGGTTGATGGTCAAAGAGAAGGTTGCCCAGATAGTACGGCGCTCGGGCGTCACCCGAATTCAGCCGGCGCGCGCTAATCAGGACATCGAGTGATTCGGCACGAAAGGGGAAACAGTAGTCCGTGGGCATCTCTCCGCCCCGGACACTGTATTGCACAGCTTTGCTCTTATCACCCTTTTGTGCCCAGTAATAGCCCAGGTAGTAATAGACCATTGGATAGGAGCTTCCACCCTGTGTCTGGTCAAGATCTATCCGCTCAAGCACCTCAATCGACTCGTCCCAGAATCCACAATTTCCGTAGAACGTCGCCAGTTCCAGGTAAGCCTCCGCCTCCCCTCTCATCACCTTTTTCAAGGCCTCTAATTCACTTTCTGCTTCCACCTTCTGGCCTTCAGCACTGAGAAGGTAAGTAAGTTCGTTTCGAGACTGCAGGTCGAGTGGGTTTTTCCGTATCACATCCTCCACTTGCTGTTTTGCAGCCTCAAGGCGATTGAGCTTGCGGAGGATCACAGCTCGCAGATTGAGCGCCTTCAGATTCTCTGTGTTTGTACTGATAGAGCGTTCCACGTGTTTCAAAGCCCGAGAGAACTCTCCACGTCTGCAATCGATTTGCGAGAGAGAGAAATAGGCAGGAGAATGCCATTCTACGCTCCAGGTAGCTTTATAGAAGTTGTCGTAAGCTTCTGCCGGCTTCCCCTGGGCCATTAGTGCCAATCCGAGATAGTAGAAAGCCTCACCATCCTTAGGCATGGTGTAGTGGTGCGTGATTCTCTCCAGCGCAACCTTTAAGCTTTGTTCTGCCTCAGTCCACATTAGGCGCTTAAGATAGAGAATCCCCATCTGAGTGTTTACTCGATAGTCTCCCGGATCCCGGCGCAAAGCCTCTTCGTAGTAGGAATAAGCATCAATGACGGCGTTGTAGAACTGATTCAACCGCAGGCCCGCCAGGTAAAGCTCCTCCACCGTCTTGATCTCTTCTGGTGGGGGCGGAGGAGTTACTGCCTCCGGTCTTGCAAGGCCGGTCTTCCTCACCGGCGAAAACGCCATCAATTCATCCCCTTCCGATGAATACAACGCTATCGTCATCTCGTGTTCAGCAGTGCCCGCGGGGACCGAAATCTCATTCCTGTAGGGATTAGCAGGGTCAATATCAACCGTTTCCTCATGGACAGCTTTACCCGACACCAGAAGAACGACTTTGGCTTCTTTGTACAGAGTTGTCGCGTTCAGACGAACTTTGGCAACACCGTCGGGTGACAATTCGATATTCAGGGCACCATTCAAATTCGCAAATTTCATTCCTTCCAGCTCGCGGATCGGAAACCAATACTGTGTGACCCGTTTAGCCTCATATGGCTGCAGCCAACTGTAGTCCGGTTGATTGTTGGAATAAGCGCCGGCCATCAACTCAAGATAGGACCCATCGGTATCGGTGAGCATTGTGTCCCACATCAGGTTCTGTTCGTTATTGCCCCAGGCAAAAAACTTCATTCCCGGAGCAACATGGTGATTGGACACATAGGCGACACCCGCCTGCAAACCATGGTTGTAGCCCGCGAAGTAGTCAGACTGTGGGTTCCAGGCAAAGAACGATACCGGCCTGGGCAGATTCTTCCATTCACTGATATCGACACCTTCGTACTGGTGTCCACCATAATGGCTGAAGGAAATGGGCCATTCGGAGAATTCCCGCTTCGCATGTTGCGTAACGTATTCAACGTCCGGAGGGAATATGACCTGGTATGTGGAATCAACGTGCACCGCCGGATTGGCAAAGTAGAGAAAGGAATGCACCAGGGGGCTTTGGTTGAAGGGATGAATCATCACTTCGACATAGGATCGATCCGGATGCAGAGTGATGGACAAGTACAATCTCATGCGATGTCTGCGCTCGGTATCCGCGGTCCACAGGGTCGCGCTACCATTTGGATTACGCTCAATCCAGTAATCCACAGGGAGTAAAGTAGTCGGTCGATGATGATGGGGAAAATTCCATTCCACGCCACCAGACATCCAGGCGCCCAAGGTACCGATCAGAGCAGGTTTAACGACAGTTTGTTTGTAGAAGTAATCGTAGTTATTAGTCTTGTCCAGCGCAGAGAAAATCCGGCCACCAAATTCAGGTAGAACCGAGATCTTCACGTAGTCATTTTCCAGATACACCATCTGATAGGTTGATTCGGAACGCTCGTTCGTCAGGACATCTGACATCGGATACGGATAGACCCGACCCTGTGCCCCTTGAGTGACCCTGCCATCGTAGAAACGGGGATTCTTATCCGCAGGAGCGATCTGATAGGTTGGCAGTACGACCGATTCCTCCCAGATCTTCACTTCCGCCATCCCGCTGACAGGTATCATCAGGAGCAGACACACACAAAAACGCAAACCCATCAATGTGTTCATCCCTACCATCGTTCTGTCCTTTCGTCCCACTCTTTCCGTTAACGCCTCAACACTGTTACCTGTAAGGCCGAGGAATCCGCCTGGATTTTCCTTAACCTCAAAGTCTTCTTCCAAATCACAAGATCACCGGCGAGTATATCGCCATATGAAAAGCAGGGCCACGAGGGTGTTGGCGTTCGTCTGCTTCCCGTGATCGGGACCCGGAGATGTATTAGACTGCTGATCTCCAAAGTGACAAGCTAGAAGCTCATCTTCCGTTGCGCAGACCATTCGGAGTCCCGGGTGGAAGATGGCCTTCCAGGCCGTCACAAAGTCGAACTTACTGTCGATTACATGATGGAAGGGAAAACCGTGATCAGCGCACATCACTTTCCACCATGCACGGTTTAACCATCCGACCTCTGCGTAGGCCGCTGCCTTCCGGTCACTGAGCTCTGGGTTTTTGGCTGAAAGGTGGCACATTACCCGAGTGCACCTCATAGAGGCGCTCGTGAGTCGCTTTCAACGCCGCCACCATTTCAATATAGGGACGGTCTGTAACATCCACGAGTCCGATGTTGTAGTTCTCCCCGTCCATTCGTCCAGTAACGGATTGGTCAACCCACTGGAACCAGCTTGTGCCTATCAAAGCAGGCAGGGCGGCCGCCTGTTCGACATAGTAACGATAGGCAACACCTCGCTCCTGCTGGCTGGATACCTGTACCAGTCCTGCCGCGAGGCCATGAGCGGGTACGCCAAAATGAAACTCCCCTATGATGATCGGAAGCTCTGTCGCTTCATAGATCTGCTCAATCACTTCCCGATCAAGAGAGTATCGATACGAGTTCATGCTGTAGACGTCAAAGCTCCTTGAAGTACGAAGCATCTCCTCCGGAGGAGCATGGCCACCGAACCGCAAACCCAGATTCAGGTGGTTGGGATCGTGTCTGTGCAAAGCTGCGTTGATGACCTCGACAAATCTCTCGAAGGCTTTGTAGACAAAAACTTTGCGCCGCTCCGGGGTATCTCCCTCCGCCAGGAACTTCTTAACCTCCTCCTGAATGGCACTCGGTTTTCCATCCAAGATGATGTCCACGACCAGAGACTCCTTGCCAGGCCAAGGCGGCTCATTGCCTATAAAGTATCCAACTAGATACGGATCGTCCTTTCGCGGCGCGCACTGTTCGGCGGCAGCTTTGTCAACGATTGCCGGCCACTCGGCCGAATAGACATCGGGCATTCCCAGGAAGCCGCCTCGCATGCCCCATCCACGTAGATTCACGACATAGGGCTTCTGATGTGTATCCCAGAGTGCCGGGTCACTCCAGTTCCCGATCGTGTTGAGACCCCAGTCTTCAAGGCGCCGGATCGCCAGATCGGTGTATTCCGTCTCCCACTCCGGACCGAAGCGCCGAAACAGATTCCATGAGTAGAAACCAGGTTGCATGGGGCGTCCCTCTCTCGGTGTACGAAGATCGGATGGGGGCAGTGCTGCATAGTAGCTCTCACGGCCTGCCGTTCGCGAGAGTGAACCTTCGCCTCTCATACCGGTGGAGCAAGTGGAAAAGAAGAGATGGCCGTCAGGATCCACAAACCACCAGCTTCCGTCAACTTGCTCAACCCGGAAGAAGCCTGTTGCCTCAGCCTGCGTGTTCCTGTAACCACCATACTTTCCGTAATTAAAGTCTCCTGAGTTCAGTGATTTCTCTTCCTCGGCCCACTCTTGCCGGAGCTGTTCCAGGCTTGTGATTTTGCCAGGCCAGTCCGAGGGGATCCATTGCCCGAATTCATCTACCAGAGGTTTCGGTTCGAGGACCTCGGATCCTGGGTCTTCCTTCGTGAGTTGAACAGACCGAATCTCCAAAGTCGGTTTCCCAAACGGATACTCCATACTAACCCCAATTGCCTCGACTGAGTCCAGGGGACCGTATTTCCCGCCCGTATTGACCCAAAACGAGTTTCTGGGTACTTTCCCAACCGACGCCATGTCAAATCCCTCTCGGTTGGGCTCTCTGTAATACCGCAGTGGAACGGCTGCGCGAATCCACGCATTTGCCAGGGGTTGCATTCGCCTGGCCTGCACCAGATCGGCGCTGTGGAAACTCAAATAGAATCGCTGCGGTGAAGATGCTCTCATTTCCATGACCAGGAACTCATAATCCGACCAATCCGAGGGTAGCGGAGGATTCAGCTCCTGAAGTGCCCACTTATGCTCTGACCTAGTCCCATCAAACTCTACCCTGATAACTTCGGCGCTCTGGCAGCCGACGGCAGGGAACACTAGCAACATGAATCCGGTCAACAATCGAGTCATTGATATTCTCCTGTAGTCCTTGCGCTACTCCAACCCAACGCACTCCCTTCAGCCGACGTTCCTCATATTAACCCCAGATCTGAGTTTGCCCGGCTTCTTCATAATGAGCAATCAGAGCCTATCAACTCTCGAACCTCGAATCCACAGCTGTATGGTCATCTTTCGGTGCCTGCGTCTTCGTTCCCACAAAGTTCCTGATCTCGTCGGCCTGAAGCTCCTGAATGATGAAACCCTTCAACTTCCGTAAGGCATACTCCCTCGTCCCAGCTTCCACAGACTTCTTATTACTCCCTGGAATCGAGGCACCAAAGATGTTGAGGTGCCGAATGCTTGTAGACTGTGAGATTGACGGATAGGCTGGTTACCTCGCTGAGTTGTTCTACAATATGATGCAAAATTGAAATGTCATTGGTGCATTTCCATCTGTGCCAACCCGAAGCTCAAGCGAGGGTGCTCTTTGATGGCAGCAGTTGACTTCGGTTCTGCTCTGAGGTGTAAACGAGATGATTATCGACAAAGTCGAAGCTTGTGTTCTCTCCCAGCAGCTTGAGGAGAGCTTCTATTTTTCTCAGCATCACTACGACACCCGAACCGTGTGCCTGATCAGGATCACGCTGGATAAT
>JAUVSF010000025.1 GCA_030597245.1 Acidobacteriota bacterium | reverse complement strand
GGGTTGGCCGATTGTCCGGAACCTGGCCGACCCCGCCGACAAACAGCACGAGAGAAATCAGGAGCAGCATTCGGCGGGCGGGTGTCAGGTGAAACAGCATTGCCTTGAAGAGGATCCAGCTGATCTTGAAAAAGCGCCTCCAGCGGGGAATTTTCTGGAGAGACTCCCAGTCCACTTCCTCGGAATACAGCTTGTAGCTGGACTCAGCCTCGGTCTTGAACTGCCCCCACAGTTCCTTGAGAGCCATTCCTTCGGTAATTCGCTCGTAGAATTCACGGATCTGCATGATTGGGATATGCGCTGCCTGCCTACTATGGCAGCTTGCCCAAACGGAGTCCACCGTTCAAATGACAAGTGTCAAGTGTCAAATGACAAGTGAGATGTACTTCCTTGGTGTCCTTGGTGCCTTGGTGGTAGATCTTCTTTACCGATCCTATTTCTTTCTTGCCACGCCCTGCGCAAACGGGGTCAGAAACTGTAGGGCAAATCGGAATGGCCTGGGGAAGCTGGAGAACGGGTCGAAAAGTTCCAGTTCCTCAATGCTGAAACCTGAATCGCGGATGAGGGAAACTGTGCGTCGGTTCGGATGGCAGCCGGAACCGATCAGCGACCAGAGTGGCTGGAGGAGATCCTGCATGTATGCTTTCTTTCCGGTTGCCCGGATGTGCTCCAGAAACAAGAGTTTTCCCCCTGGCTTGAGCACTCGCGCAATCTCATCCATCGCCCCCGTTGGATTCATGACTGAACAGAGGACAAGAGTCGACACCACCAGGTCGAACTGATTGGCCTCAAAGGGGATCGCCTCGGCGGTTGATGACAGGAAGTCGAACCGAGAACTGTCACCCAATGATTTCTCCAGAAGAGGCTGATACATAGAAGGGTCAGGATCTGAGACGATGAGCCTGGCTCCGTGGTCATAGTAGGGAGCATTCGCCCCCGTTCCTCCACCAATCTCCAAAACCCTGCCTCGAACTCGTTCCAGCAGCTGACATCTTCGCGCCGCCAGACTGGCTTTCTCGACAGACGTCATCATTCGATCATAAAAAACTGGGGAATGGCAGCGGTGTCGATTCACGAGAGGCTTTCGAATCGGGTTAAGACCGATAGAGATCGTCTACGGGCATAGCGAGGACAAGGTGCGTTCATGCATTTCAGCGGTGTCCTCACCAAAAAGGACGAAACGGATCTTCCTCACACTCCTGAGGTTCGGTATCTTCTCCAGTATCGTTCGGAAAGCAATTTCCGAGGCATCCGCCATCGGATAACCGAATACCCCGGTTGATATCGAAGGAAAAGCGATCGACGTGAGTCCTTTCTGCTCAGCCAGTTGCAGTGCATTGCGGTAACAGTCGGCGAGAAGCTCCTCAGATGGGTTATCTATCCCATAGATTGGCCCAAGACAATGGATTACATACTGGTTGGGCAAGTTGTGCCCCCCTGTGATAACAGCCTGACCAGGAGAGATTGGGGCATGTGGTTGGCACTCTCGGGCCAGTTCCGGCCCCGCTCCCCTATGGATGGCGCCGGCCCCGCCACCTCCAGGTAGCAATTGTGCGTTGGCGGCGTTCACGACGCACTGAACATCCTCTTGAGAGGCGATGTCACCGGAAATGATTTCAAGGTTAACTCCGGAGATCTCCTTTTCCATGATCGTATCGTAGCATCAGTGTCCAGTTAACAGGATTCGGTACCAAGTCCATTGAGTCTGACAAGAGCGTTTCAAAGGGTGAGACAATCGTAGTAGATGCCGGATGCCGGACCCGGTTGGGCGGAGGGAAACAGGATCAACCACCAAAGCACGAATTCACTAGTAGGATCTTCTTGTGTCTTAGTGATTTAGTGGTTTAATCCCCAGCCCCAACCCTCGTTCGGCGTAGAGCTTCGGATTTCGAGCTTGACCTGTTTCGGTTTGAGCAACAGTCCCCAGGGAGCTCAGGGACGTCTATTGAGCCGATAGCCCATCAGAGCGATGGCAAGCGCCACTATGAAAGGGAAGAATCGTTCAAGGCTGCCCTTCCAGAGTGCGCCGCCAGGGAGCAGGTAAAAAGCTCCGACGCTGAGTACGAAACCGGTCACCATGGCTGCCAGCTTCAACCTTGGTTCTACGGGGCCTTTGAGGGATTCGACAAGCAGAAGAGGGCCGAATGCACTGCCCATAGCCGCCCAGGCAAAGAGGACCTGGGAAAATATCTCCTTCGATCCCAGAATAGCTGCCAGCACCGCGCCGGAGCTGATCACGAAAACGACGATTCGCGACTGGGTCAGCATGGAAAGGGATGAATTTCTGGCGAGTTGAAGGTCGTGAGTCACCGTAGAGGATGCGACCAATAGCTGACTGTCTGCTGTGGACATGATCGCAGAGAGGACTGCAGCGACCATGACCCCAGCCAGCACCGGATGAAAGAGTTGAGTGGTCAGCGCGATGAAGACGACTTCAGGGTCTCCCAGGTCCGGAATCAGTATCCGACCGCTGAAACCTACCAGCAACATTCCCGCATAGACCACCACCGCCCAGAGGATCGCGATTCGTCGTGCTCTCTTCAGTGAATCGGATCCCTTTCTCAGTGCCATGAACCGGTTGACTACGTGTGGTTGGCCCGGATACCCCAGTCCGATTCCCAGTAGTCCAAAGATGAATCCCAAGGCAGCGACAGGAGCGAGGTTACGAGTGAGGCTCAAATAGCCTTCTCCCGCCAGTGCGTTCACTCCATCTACAAAGCCTGGGAATCCACCGACAGCCACTATTGACGCTACCGGAAGCACCAGAGCCGTGAGTGCCATTAAGACACCCTGGAGCGTATCGGTTACGCTGACGGCCCAGAACCCCCCAAGTAGGGTGTAGAAGACCACTATGGTACTGCCAATGAGTATGCTCTCAACTGTGGAGATCCCGAACGTCTCGCTGAAAGTCTTGCCTGCGGCTTGAAACTGGGAGGCCACGTAGGTTCCCAGCGAAACCAGAATAATCAGGGAAGCGACAGTTGTGAATGCTTTCCGTAGGGGAGTACCGGGAGGACCCGCCAAAACCTCAGTTACCGTCAGAGCTTCACGGTCGCGGCTGAGTTTTCCCAGAGCCGGTGCAAGGATGTACCAATTGATACAAAAGCCTCCCACACAAGATGGGAACAGCCACAAGGCGGAAAGGCCCCAGGCGTAGGCCGCACCGCTCACTCCCAGGAGAGTCCAGGCGGAGGATGAGCTTGCTGAGGAGCTGATAGCTGCCACCAGAGGACCGAGATGTCTTCCCCCGAGGTAGAAATCGACTCCGCTTCGAGTTCGCCGGTGGTAGTAAAGGCCTATCCCTACCAGACAGATATTGTAGAAAACAAGGGTTATAAGAATCGCCGTCTCTCGACTCATGAGAAACTAGGTTGCTCCCAAAGCACCTGCTTGGCAACCTTTAGCTTTGAGATCCTACTTATAGAGGATAGATTTCCGGCCGACGGTCGGAAAGAAAAGGCGGCCGGGCCGGACAGGCCGGCAGCAGCTGAAGGTGGAGAGCGGCGTATAGGATGGCCGCGGCACCGCGTGGTGCACGTACTATCACCTGACCGCGAGGGTCGGTGACGAATGACTCGCCTGCAAACGTCAGGCATTCTTCTTCGCCAACCCGGTTGGCAAGTGCGACAAAATAGCCGTTTTGAAGGGACGCCACCTGGGCTTCTGCCTCAAAAACCCCTGGAGGCCACTCATCGACGGCTCCAGCCTGCGGAATTACAACCAACTCGGCACCCTTGAGTCCCAGCGCGCGCATGTACTCCGGATAGTGCCGGTCATAGCAGATCGCTACCCCCACCTTTCCAACGGCAGTAGAATAAACTGGAGCACCTTGGTCCCCCGGATGGTAGTAGTCGCGCTCATAGAAACAGGGGCCCTCCATAATGTGAACCATTCGGGTAATGCCGAGCAGTGTCCCGTCGGAGTCGATCACCGGAGATGAGTCAAATCTCCTATCACCCTCCTTTTCATAAAGGTTGATGATTGTTACGACTCCAAGGTCCTTTGCAGCACGGCAGAATCGTTCGGTGGTCGGTCCCGGGATTGTTTCCGCCCCGGTGACCGCTTCATCCGATCCCCTCTTCTGTGGAAAGAATCGAGAAAACGCAAGTTCGGGGAAAACGACCAGCTCAGCGCCTTTTTCGGCTGCCTCCGTCAAAGCTGCCAGCCCTTTCTCGGTGTTTTGTTCCCTGGAGTTCTCAGTGTGGTTTTGAACCAGTGCTATCCGCATTGTAGTCTCCGAAATCGAAACCCGCGACACTCTACTCTTCGGCCCTCAAAACCGCAAGCGGCGGCTGATCAAGAATTCCCCGGCTGTTGGCAAACCCGATCCCAATCGTGAGCGCAACAACCCCAAGGAGAACACCGAGCGTCACGATGGGTTCCAGTACGAATTGTGACTCAAAGACGAACCGGGTGAGAGCCCAACTACCGACCAGCGAAAGGAGGATTCCCGTCGAGGCTGCCAGTGCACCGAGGAAGAAGTATTCAATAAAGAAAATCCGACGGATCTGAGTTCGTGACGCGCCCAGTGTCCTGAGCAGAACGCTTTCCTTCATCCTTTGATACCTGCCGGAAACGATTGCTCCAGTCAGTACCACCAAGCCGGTGACGATGGAAAAAAGAGCCATGAAGCGGATCACAAAGGTCAGGCGGTCAAGAATCGATTCAACTGTCTGGACGACCATCGAGAGATCAATGGCCGAAACGTTCGGGTAACCAGTGATCACATCTCGTTGAATCATGGCCGAATCGGAAGCAGAATCCGTGCGGGTGACGAGGACTGCAAACTGCGGTGCTTCTTCGAGGATCCCGGTGGGGAAGACGATGAAGAAGTTTGGCTGAAAGCTCCGCCATGCCACAGTCCTGATACTTCCGACAAGGGCTTCAACGGGAACACCCTGGACATCGAACTCCAACTGGTCTCCGATAGCAAGGTTGAGTCTCTCCGCTATTCCTTCTTCAACCGACACGGGGACAGAACCTTCGACAAAACTGCCTTCGAAATTTCCTGCAATAACTGTTTCCGTTGCATCGAGTTGCCCGCGATAGGTGCATCGATACTCCCGAGACAGCGCCCACCTGGCCCCTCCGTACTCTGGATCCTCTTTCAATTCCTCGACAGCCCGCCCTCCAATTGACTTGATTCGCATTGTGACTATCGGGACGTCTTGAATGATCGGAAGTCCTTTTGCCTGGAGGAGATCGACAATTCCCTGCCGCTGGTCAGTTTGAACATCGAAGAAGACCAGATTAGGACGCCCCTCAGAGCCGACGAGTTCGACTTCTCGAAGCAAACTCTGTTGCGTCAGGTAAAGTGTGACGATGAAGAAGGTGCCTAGACCGACTGCCAGCATCAGCACTATGGTTTGATTGTGTGGCCGGTAGAGGTTGGCCAGTCCTTGACGCCATTCGTATCTCCATGAAGACGGGAAATGGCGCCTGATCAGGGTCATGGCCAACTTGGCCACCGCAAAAAGCGAACCGAAGACGAGCAGAAGAGCTCCAAAGAAGCCGATTCCGACCATCCATGTCGGAGCGTGAAGGAGCGAAAACACAAGGAGCGCTGCCCCGAGGGCCATATAGGCGGCGAGTACCAGGTAATCCCAGGATCGCTTTCCGGTACTTTCGTATTCTCTTCTCAGGGCAAGAAGAGGAGATATCCTCCGAACTGGGAGTAGCGGGATCGCAGCGAACAGGAGTGCTGCACCAAGTCCGACGAGAAGGCCCTCCGCTACCGCGTCCCAGGAGATGCTATTCTCTACCTCCAGCGGTATCAGGCCCGCGAGCACAGCCGGGATCAACCTTTGCACCAAAAGCCCCAGGGCTGTCCCAGCCAGGGAACCGGTTAGGCCCATGATGGAAGCCTGGACAAGGTAGATTCCAAGGCTCTGCAGAGGCGAAGCGCCGATGCACCTGAGGATAGCGATCGTTTCCACACGCTGTCGGACATATAAGTGGATAGAGCTTGCCACTCCGATACCCCCGAGAATCAACGCGACGAACCCGACCAGGCTGAGGAAGTTGTTCAGGTTAGAGAGCTCTCTCTGAAATCCCTCCCGGCGTTCTTGAACCGTATCACTCGATAACTCCAGTTCCTTTAAGCGTGGTTCGATCTCTTCGACGAGATTCTCCGTGTCATAGCCTGGTTCAAACTGAATGAAGGCTGTGTAGCGAACTCGGCTCCCGACTTGGATCAACCCGGTTTCGTCGAGAAAGGAAAAGGGGATGTAAATACGTGGGGCAAATTCTGAAAACGCTACACTTTCACCCGGAATCCTGGATAAGCGACCGGCGATCCGGAAAGTGTAGGATCCCAACTTTACCGGGTCTCCCACCTGGGCCTGAAACTGCAGCATTAGAGTGTTGTCCACCAGTGCGAATGGACCCTCCCGAAAGCTACGAGCAGCCTCGGGAGGAACTGTCTCCAGATTCCCGTAGTACGGAAACCCTCCTTCCAGAGCTCTCACTTGCACCAGTCGGGTCCCGTTCTGATCCGGGAAATAAGCCATGGAGGAGAAACTGGTTTGTCGCGACTGGTTTCCCCCGATTTCAAGCAGGAGGCTCTCATCATCGTCGTCGAAAGGGGTGCGACTCCTGATCGAAAGGTCGGCCCCCAACAAGACTTTTGCCTGTTCGTCCACGGCCTCCAGGAGACTGTTCCCAAATGAACGAACTGAAACCAGCGCCGCAACCCCCATGATGATTGACGAGAGATAGAGAAACAGCCTGCGCCGGCTATGCCGACTATCCCGCCATGCCATTCTCAGGGTCCAGGCAAACATCAGGCAGGGCTCCCCAGTACGCTATGTGTCGGGCTGTCGGCTACGATCCTTCCCGCTTTCAAAGAGATGATCCTCTCCGTTTTTGCCGCAAGGTCCAGGTTGTGAGTCACGAGAACCAGAGTCGTTCCATTCTCCCGGTTCAGATCAAAAAGCAACTCTTCCACCTTTTCGCTCGTTTCAGCGTCAAGATTGCCGGTCGGTTCATCTGCAAAAAGAATCAGCGGACGGTTGATAAAGGCGCGTGCCAACGCTACCCGCTGCTGCTCGCCACCGGAAAGCTGAGTTGGATAGTGGTCGAAACGATCTCCCAAGCCCACTTTTTGGAGAAAATCGGCTGCCCGGGTTCCGATATCAGTCGCCCCGTGAAGCTCACCCGGCACCATTACGTTCTCAATCGCTGTCAAAGTGGGAATCAGTTGGAAGGACTGAAACACAAAACCCACGTGTTGATTGCGCAGTCGAGCGAGACCTTCCTCGGACAGCGTTCCCAGATCCTGACCATTCAGAACGATTCGTCCTTGGGTTGGCCGATCCAGTCCTGCACATAGTCCCAACAGAGTTGTCTTGCCACTACCCGAAGGCCCAACGATCGAGACTGACGAGCCCTGTTTCACATCGAACGAGATTGCACTCAGGACAGAGAGTTCGCGGTCCCCACTGGAGAAGGTCTTTCCAAGTTGTTCGGTATGCAGTATCAAGAGTTCCACCCGTTCATGAAAGGTTTTTCAAGTTGGCCGGCGGTGTAATATCGTACTATAGCAGGGATTCTGATGAGGGCGTTTTCCACGATGAGGGCCTTGTTGAAGCTAATGATTGTCTTATTCGCTCCCTTGGCCGGCCTTTTTGCTGAGGGTGAGGAAAAAACGATCCTCTTTCTAGGGGATAGCCTCACGGCAGGTTATGGTCTCGATCCAGCACAGGCGTATCCTGCAGTGTTGGAGGAGAAGATCCGCGATACCGGCTTGGTGTGGCAGGTGGTAAATGCCGGGGTCAGCGGCGA
Organism: Acidobacteriota bacterium; assembly: GCA_030597245.1. Classification (GTDB taxonomy): domain Bacteria; phylum Acidobacteriota; class UBA6911; order RPQK01; family JAPXNP01; genus JAUWTT01. Next base: position 14,467 of record JAUVSF010000025.1, on the reverse strand, counting down.
GACCTCCGCAGGAGGGCTGCGTCGCATCGACTGGCTGCTGCGAAGGAAGGTGGATATTCTGGTTCTTGAGCTCGGGGCCAATGACGGGTTGCGCGGAATTCCGTTAGTTGTCACCAAGAGTAATCTCCAGCAAGTCATTGATCGCGCCAGGAAGGTGCATCCAGCCGTTGAGATCGTGATCGCTGGAATGATGGTGCCGCCTAATCTCGGACCAGACTACTCAACTCAGTTCAGAGAACTCTTAGTTGAACTGGCTGAAGAGAACCAAGCCGAGTTAATCCCATTCCTGCTCGAAGGGGTTGCCGGCAGGCCGGAACTGAACCAGTCTGATGGAATTCACCCTACCGCTGAAGGACACAACATCATCGCGGATACTGTTTGGGAAACTCTACTTCCACTTCTGAGGGAGTAACCGGTTACCGGTTATCGGTGAACGGTTATCGGTAATCGTACTTGGCGTCCGGAGTGTCTCACCGACGCTCTCACCCTAGCCAGATCAATGCATTGACTCACCACGAAGTCACGAAATCACAAAGCTCTCCTTAGTGTCTTTGTGATTTAGTGGTAGATCTTCTTAACCGATCACCCCGATTACCGATTACCGATTACCGGTTCCAAAAGGGGAACTTTTCTCGATTTCTTCAATCTAATTTAATAGAGGACTATAAACACCGCTTTCGCTTTTTGGTACTTCCGATGTCCGAAATGACGCGACCAATCAGTCCTGAAGACACTTTCAATCAGGGTGACCGTCTGGTTGTCAGTCTGCAGGAAGGGGACGAGCGGGCTTTCGCCGAGGCGTTTCATCTCTACAAGGACATGGTCTATTCCCTGGCCTACAAGGTCTTAACCAATAAGGCCGAGGCTTTGGACGTCACTCAGGAAGTATTCCTAACAGTTTTCAGGAAAATCGGTTCATTTCGGGCGGAATGTTCCCTGAAGACCTGGATCTACCGCGTAACGATCAGTCATGCGGCCAGCCGAAACCGTTGGTGGAAGCGCCGGTTCTGGAGCCGTACGACATCGCTGGATCTTGGTCTGCAGTCAGGTAATGGAACGCGACCTCTCGACTTACCCGGGCGGAATCGATCAGCGGCTCGCGAATGCTATTCGAAGGAATTACGAGATGTTCTCAGCGAGAGTCTCAGGCAGTTGTCTTTTGAGCAGCGTGTGGCGGTGGTTCTTTGTGATTTGGAAGGTCGCACTTACGACGAAATTGCCGAGGTAACGGGTGTAAGTATCGGTACGGTGAAGTCGAGAATCGCTCGTGGCCGAGAAAAGCTGAGGGATTTGTTGAAAGATTTCCGGGGAGGCGAAAGCTTATGAGGTGCAAGGATTTCCGTCCAAGGATTCATGAATTCCTCGATGCCCACCTTTCGGCGAGTGAAATGGCTTTGATGGAAGCTCATCGAGCGAATTGTGACCGGTGCAACGAGTACTATCAGGACCTCCATTTTGTTCGCCAGGCGGTGAGTGAGAAGATCTTTCTTCCTGAATCATCCGTACGATCGATTCTGGCCAGAGTCTCGGAGGGGAAACGTCCACTCCTCTTGACGTGGCTCTCGTCGTTGAGGTCAAAATGGGTTGATTTCCGGCGCGATCTTGAACCGGCCTCCTTTTGGGCCAAGGCCGGCGCTCTTCCCATTTCAATGGTGTTCTTCGCTCTGCTTTTCGTGAATCTTGCTCCGATCCGGGTTGAACGAATTGCTTACCTCATTGTCTCGGTACCGCCTTGGACAGTTGACAATGCAGGGACCCCGGTTGTTCTCAGCGTAGAAGTGGTTCAGGACAGTGGCAAACTTGCAGACTTGGTTGATACGGCGTGGCGATTGCCCTATGAAGATTCGCTGGCCCTGGTCGCGGAGATCAAGCCGGAAGGGCATGCAGAGATCGACAGGGTGCTCGAGTTTCCGAGAAGTTACGCTCTGCTCGATGCCGTCGGTTCAACTCTCAGAGAAAGCCGGTTTGAGAAAGTAGGGGATCTGGCCAGGCCGTTCTTGATTTATTCCTTTCAGAAGATCGATGTGTATGAGCAGCAGGGACTGTGATCCTCCTTCGCTCTTCGAGCTATGGAGAACAGGGCTGGGAACTGGGGATCAAACCACAAAATCACTAAGAACCAAGAAGATCTTACTGGTGCTTTAGTGCCTTAGTGGTTAATGTACTTGAACCGATCTCTGATACGTGCCCAGGTTTCCGACTTCGTCGATGATCCGAACTTTCAGGGTGTGTGGGCCCGGCTTCAAGTCGGACAAAGTGATCGCAAAATCCTCCTGAGACTCATCGGTCACGCCATCCTCGGGCAGCACTACCTCCCACCTGTTCGTATCCATCGCTACTTCGACCTGGTAGAGTGAACTGACGGTGGTTTTCGCCGAGAAGCCGGCTAAAACGTCAGAGCCCTGTGCCTCTACGCTCTTCCACTCAACGACAGGAAGCGAATTGGCGATGACAAATGCCTTACTTTCCAAACGGTCTTCGAGGGCCTGGTCCGTGGGGTTACTCGCTTTGTCCGAAGCCACGATTCTGGCGAAGTAGATGCCGTCCCCAAAACTCAGTCCATCCAGGGTGTAGCTGTGTTCTGTCAAGTCTTTGACAATTAGTCGCCAGCTATCTTCATTCGCCTGCCGGTAATAGAGCGAATAGAGCAGGCTGTCTCCGTTTTCATCCCTGGCTTTCCAGGAGAAACTTCTGGCTCCGGGGATGTAACCCTTTTGGAGCGGTGCAGTGACTCTTGGTGTTTCCAATTCCCGAATCTGTTTAGGCAGAGAGTTCGCATGAGCTCCATCAGGGCCGCCTGGTGGGACGCCACCCGACGAGTTGGCCTTAGGATACTTTTTAAATGCCACTCCGGCAGCATGCACTGTAAGCTCGGTCACTTTTGGTGCGATGTTGCGTTGCAGGTACGAAACTGAAACCGAGTCAACGGCATTACTCTGAGAAAGCAGGCTCTCGCCTCGTGCCTCCGAGCCGAATTCGATCTTCCACTGAAGCAATCTCGCAGGGGTGCTGGTTATCTGACTGCCTTGCGGTTCATTGTAAGGACCTTCCCAATCCGACCAGGTTCTATCCGGCGTTCGAGTGTTTCCAGTTCGTGTGAACACCTGAATTCCAGCCCCGGCCTCAGGGTTCGAAAATGTCCACCTGATGGTTCCCCACTTTGCCACCATTCCGGCGTCTACGACTGCAGATTCGTAGACTCCTTTGGCAGGCGGCTGTGTGCCGTGTTTGAATACCTTTCCAAGATTGCTCGTAGCTGCGTACACAGTCCCGTTGTTCTCCAGTAATCTGGTAACCTGCTCTTCGTCACTTTCGACCAGAAGCGTGGCAAACTTCCGCGGGCTGACCGCCATTATCCTTCCTTTGTTGCCCGTAGCCAGGAGAACACTTCCATCGTCCCGTACCACCATGTCAAAGACCAACTCGTCATCTGAGGTATATATGGTGTCTACTAGGTAATCCTTGTCGATCCGGTACACCTCCAGTTTCTTTCCATTGCCGACACCGACGATCTTTACCGTTGTTGCTTCCGATTTCGTTGCCGAGTTCGGGGCGGAGCCCTTTGTTGCTGCCTCTGTTTCGTCTCCCGGCTTCGGTCCCCCGGAAAGCGCCGCGGCAAAAACGTGTCCATAGCGATCCACTACAACCGACTTGATCTCCTCTAACGATGAATCCAGCAAGACGAAAGGTTTGCCCTGCTTGGTTACTCGATACAGAAAACCTCCGGGTGAACTGCCCGCAAGAAGGTTTCCGTCGAGGTCCCATTCCAGGCTGACGATGTGGATGTCTTCGCTGTCGAAAAGCTGTTCTCCGGTTCCAGAAGGGTCTACCTTGTAGATAATTCCACGCGGACCTGTCGCCACATAAAGGTTGTTGTCTGAGTCAAACGCCAAATCCCAAATGTACTTCTCGCCCGGGTCGTAGAACTGCTGTGCCTCCCCTTGAGTGGAGATCCGGTACACTTTCCCGTCAGGAGCTGTACCCGCGTAGAGTCGGTTCTGGAAATCGACCGCCAAAGCGTAAACTCCGGCTTCGTCCAGTTTGACCAGTAGTTCTCCTGAGCCGGCGGGATCGATTCTGAACACCTTCCCATTGTTTCCCGTGCCAATAAAGAGAGCCCCCGTACGATTGAAAACTGCTGAGTATACGAACGCTTCCTTCGTGTCCAGGATTTCGTCGAATGCAGGTGAGCGCATCAACTTCCCTTCACTCGTGACGGAAACGCCATCGAACTCTCCGGCGAGGAATTCATCGAAGGTTGAAGTCACATTCCTCTCCGGGTGCGACGCGAATGAGAGATTGAAGAAAAGCAGGGTACAGATCCCGAGTGGAATCATGGGGAATCGACTCTTGAGCATAGACATCAGCCTTTGATTTTGACTTGAATGATTTTCTGACCGGTGATTACGTAATCGGTCGGAGGCAGTTCATGTTCAACATAGACTACCCGGTTAATCGATTTGGTGTCACCCGTGGTTTTCCGGGCGTTGTAGAGCGCTAGTATCGAGGGGGGAAGCCCAGGCAAGCCCTCGCCACTGACGATTGCACCTTGCTGATCGCGAAAGAGCCTAATATAGAGGCGGTCGTTCTTCTTCAGATTGTTAATCGCTTTGACCAGTTGGCCAAGGTTCTCGGGTATGAATTTCGCTTGCTCGGTTTTCGCGTCTTCGAGGGTTACTGACATTCCATCTCCGATCATGATCTTTAAGTTGCCGGGACTCAGTCCCTCGGGGATCTTGACCGGATAGGTTTCTTCTATCAGGTCACCGTTTGGTTTACGAAGAAAAACCGTCAGCGAGAGTTCCTCTCCGGGCCGGATCTCAAGCTTGTCCTGCCAGATCTTGTCCAGGACGGCATCCCGAGTATCTTCAACCGCGATTATCTCTACGTCTATCTGTTCCACAACGATATTCTCGAAACCACTGTTCAAGATGAAATTAACAGGTGCAGCTGCTGTGACGGCAGCGATTGCCGGAGTGCTTGTCAAATCGGAGACACTGTTTTTAAAGTTCACGACAGGCTGATCCTTGAGCTTGATCTTGCACTCCAACTGAATCGTTTGGCCTCCGATCACTCTTTCCGAGGAGATGATGCTGCTGTGGACGGTAAACGCAACCAGGAAAGGTGTTAGAAAAGTGTCGTTGACAACTTCGTACCGGAACTCCTTCTTCTCACCCCGGCTCGTCGTAAGAGACAGATTTACCGGAACCAACCGTGGTTCTACACCGGTGACCCCCATGATTCCGGTGGCCCGATCCTGCTTGATCACACCGATCGGTTGAGTCGAGGCTGAGATTTTCTGACTGCTCATCAGGTTTGGGATTATCCCAATCACTCCGGCCTTGGAAAAAGGTAGTTCAGTGGAACCAATACTCATAAAGGGGTGCCCGAAGGCGTAAATCTTGTTTCCGCTGACGTGGGTGACTGTGCCACTTGCGCCGATGTTCAAATCTCCTCTTACGAGTTCGACGCTGATAGTTGAGCCCGGCTCGAGCGGGGCATCGCCCCAGTCTTCATTTCTTGCGCTACCCGTTCCCAACATCGGAATCATACCCATCTGCCCCCAGTGGCCCAGAAAATCGTGGACCGAAGCAGGAGAAAACCCTGAGAGGCTGAGAGGCGTGTCGATGGGACGCATCTGGCCCAGGTTCTGAAGATGTGCAAACTTGGACCCCACGTTGAAGAAATATGCGCTCGCCGAGAATGGAGAGGATGGAAAGCTCTGGACCTCGTACAAAGAGGCAGGGTTCAAGTTCTTGCCTATCTTGAACGAAGTTCCCGCGTGCTCTTTAAAGATATCGATCATCTCCCGGATCGGAGTGATGCCCGCTATCGGCTCAGTCGCGAACGGAAAAGCGAACGCAATAGCACCGATCAGTCGACCGTTGATGTAAACAGGGCTACCGCTCATTCCTGCGAAGACGCCTGAGCGCGCGATCTTTTCGCCTGAGAGGCGTGCCAGAATCACGTTCTGTTTGGGCCCAGTCTTCTCCAGAACGCCAAGGATCTCAACCTCGAAATCCTCGACTTCAGTTCCTTTGAACACGGTTTTTCCGATGCCCTTTTGACCCGGTTTCACCTCTTCCAAAGGAAGGAAACCGGCCTCTTGTGCAAGAGCAGAGCTACCTGTGGAAGACAGCAATAGCCCTAGAAATATCGGACAAAATAATCTGGTTTTCATTATGGAAACCTCAGTCCCCTCGAATTCAGTAAGGTCTGACTATACAGAGTGGCGAAATTCTACGTCAAGAATCCCAGGCCGGCATTGGGTCTCGCAGCCACAAGCAATTCCTGGGCGGCGGTTCAGTAGCAGGTTCTCCAGGATAGAATCTACAAACGGTTCAGTCCAACTGGTGTTTTCTGCATCCACAGTAAGAGATGCTGAAATGCCTGCAATGGTTCTTTCGAAAGAAGGATTCTGAAAGCCGTAAGGTGTCTGTCAGTGCCGGCTGTCATTATTGACGTGACTACGCGTATCCTGTGGAGAAGCCACCACTTATGCTGCAACTAGAAGCGCTGGAACTAGTTGGATTTAAATCATTTGCCGGGAAGACAAGGGTCGTCTTTCCAGAACGGATAACTGCGATTATCGGACCCAACGGTTGCGGCAAGTCAAACCTGTTTGATGCTATCGGTTGGGTTTTGGGGGAACAGTCAGCCCGATCCCTACGTGGCCAGAAGATGGACGAGTTCATCTTCGGAGGGACTAAGAAGAGGAAGCGTTCCGGTTTGGCCGAGGTCAAGCTCCATTTGAAACGCACCGGCGAAGAACCCCTTTTCTTGAGCGGAGTCGAGTTGGATTCGGAAGAGGTAGAGATCAGTCGTCGGTTGTATCGCTCAGGCGAGAGTCACTATTTTGTGAATCAGCGACGTTGTCGCCTGATGGATGTCCAAAGGTTCCTTGAGGATTCCGGATTGGGCTACGCCGGCTACGCGATGATCGCCCAGGGGAAGATCGATTCGTTTCTCACCGCGAAACCGTTGGATAGAAGGCAGATTATTGAAGAGGCCGCGCAAATCACCGGCTACAAGAGTAAGCGGAGAAATGCCGAAGTTAAGCTGGAGTTGGCGCAGCAGAATCTAGTACGAGTCAATGACATCGTCATTGAGATTGAGCGACAACTGCGTTCTCTGAAACGTCAGGCCAATAAGGCAGAGCGTTATCGACGCCTTAAGGATGAGTTTCGCCAGATTCAGCGGCAGAGATTCGCGATTGAGTTTGATGAGCTGCATGGCTCGTTGGTGAGATTAGCTGAGTCGCTTGCCGAGTTGAAAGGCAGGGAGAGCAGTGTCTCCGGTCAACTCAGGCGGCACGAGGCGTTCTACAAGGCGGCCGTGGGAAAGCGCGAAACGTATGAGGCTGAGCTAACTGAACTTCAGGAAAAGCGCTCTCAGATCAGTTTGGACCTGGATCGGACACAAAACTCTGTCCGTTATCACGAGGAGCAGATCAGTCAAACGAAAGATGCGTTGAAAGTACTTTCTTTGGAAGCGGCGACACTCGAGAAATCACTGGCTGGTATAGGCGAGGAGTGGGACCAATTTCAGAAAGAGCGCGCGGTCCTCAAGCAGGAGGAAACCGGGTCGGCAGAGGAAGTCGAGAAGAGGAAGAAGGTTGCCGACGAACAGGCCATGCGCCTCGAAAAAGCTGAGGATGGGCTTGAAGAGTTGCGAAGTAAGCTGGTTCGGATCTCTGCCGAAACGGCAGCATCTCGGAATCTGAAAGAGCAGCTTAGCCTGCGAGTTCAACGTCTGAAGGGAGAGACGGGGAGGCTCCAAAAGGAACGGACCCGCGCTGGGGAACAACTCGGGGCTCAGCGCTCGGTCGCCGGAGAAAAGAAACTGCTTCTGGAGAAACTGCGGACTGAGTTGGCGGAACTCGAGGAGGCGGTAAGTGAGAAGAGGATGCTCCAGGATCTACTCGGGGCTCAACTGGACGACATAACTGCTAAAGAGGGAGACCTTAAAGGGCAGTTGGTTGGACTCAATGAACGTCTCCAGTCGCTTCAGGAACTTGAGTTGACCCGGTCTCAATATAGCGAAGGCGTACAGAAAGTACTCAAGCACCTCAGTGAGAATGATGTGGTTTCCACTGGCGGAACACTTGCTGACTCGATCGAAACGAGTCCCGAGTTCGAGAGACTTGTCGAGCAGGTTCTGGACAAGGAGTTGGAGTATGTTCTGGTGGACTCCCTTGATGAAGCAGTTCGAGGATTGTCGGAACTGCGAAAGTTGGAATCAGGGAAATGTACCTTCTTGAGCCTTTACACCACGAATGGATTCGGGAAACCTAGTCGCCCCAGCGAGATGGACAAGTTTCCCTACCATGAGGAAGGTGTTTACGGAACGTTAGCCGACATTATCAAGATGAAGCCAGAGGTTGAAGAGGCCTTTTTGCGGGTGCTCCCGCAGCGTGCTGAGTCGGTTGTTGTATCTGATATCGACCGGGCCCTTGGTCTCGCGCACTCATATCCGGAGAGCACGTTCATCACGCTGGGCGGTGAATCACTCGCCCCCAGAGGCCTGGCTTCTGGTGCTGCCCCCGGCTCAGGCAAATTGGGACTACTCAGCCTCAAAAGACAGAAGCGTGAATTGGAGGAAAAAGTGCGGCGGCGGCAGCATGCGCTGTCACAGGCTACGGCGGCGAAGGGGGCGAAGAAACAGGAGTTGGGCGACTCCATTGCCGAGCTTGGGCAAGGCCGGGATCGTCTCTACCGGGCGGAAAAGAAGTCGATCGGTCTCAGCCATGAATACGACCAGTGTGAAGCGGAAGTCCGGAGGCAGGAAAGAACTGTGGCAACCGTGGACTCGGAATTAGAGAGGATCGACTTCGACTACTCTGAATTGACCCAGAAGCTGGACTCACTTGGGAAAGCCGTAGCAGATCTGGAAGCTCAGCGGGTTAGAACAGAGGAAGAACTCAAAGCCGGGAGAGATGGGTTAACCCAGTTGAGACGCGCCTTTTCAGATGCCCAGTATCAGGTGAACAGTGCTGCTGCAAGCCGGAAGGTCTTAGAGGAACGCCGGGTGGCCCTCGCGGGAACTCTGGAACGGATCCGCTCCCAGCGCTCCGATACCGAATCGCGATTGAGAATGACTCGCCTCAGGGAAGAACAGAGCCTTAAGCGGCTGAACGATCTGGCGCAGGAGATCGAGGCGTTGCGGAGCCGTTCGGAGGCACTGGCTGAGCAGAGTAAACAGTCGGAAGGCTCCCTGAAGGAGGTTCAGGAGCGATTCTCCAGTTGCAAACAAGGACTTCAAGAAGTTGAGGAACAGCTAAAGGAACTTCGAGAACAAAAGGAGACTTCGCAGAACGAGCGTTCGGAAGTTGATGTCAAGCATGCCCGTGTTGAAACGCTCCTCCAGAACTTGGAGGCGCAGTGTCTAGAACAGTTAAGGGTTCCCATCGTAGAGGCAGTCCAGGGAGTGGAGTTCGAGTCAGCCGGAAGGGACAAGATCTTGGAGCAGTCCCCTACCCTGAAAGCAAAGCTGGAGAGCTTCGGCCCCATCAATATGACGGCCTTGACCGAGTATCAGGAGCACCAGGAAAGATTCGAGTTTCTAACCAGGCAGCTGGAGGACTTGGAGAAATCCATTGCCGACACTACCAAGGCGATTCAAGAGATCAACCGCAGGAGCCGAGCCCTGTTCAGCGAGGCGTTCGAAGCAGTAAACCTGAACTTCAAGGAAGTGTTCCAAAAGCTCTTCGGTGGTGGTGATTGTGGTATGAGGCTTTTGGACGAAGAAGAGATACTTGAATGTGGGATCGACCTCTATGCTCAGCCTCCTGGAAAACGCCTTCAGAACGTAATGTTGCTTTCAGGGGGAGAAAAAGCGCTCACAGTTTTCGCTCTCCTCATCGCGATCTTCATGTTTCGCCCCAGCGGATTCTGTGTGTTGGACGAAGTGGATGCCCCGCTCGATGATGCGAATGTACGGCGGTTCGGAACTCTGGTCGAAGAGATGAGTAACCAAACGCAGTTCATCATCGTGACCCACAACAAGAGAACGATGGAGATGGCTCGTGCACTTCATGGAGTCACGATGGAGGAACCAGGCGTCTCGAAAGTCATTTCGGCCCAAATTTAGCTCCAGTGGTCTTGGGTCTTGAGGCGTGGTATCTTCATTCGTGCTCGTAATCGTAATCGAACACCTGCCCAAAAGAAGTCCTCCCGTGAGGTTCCCCAGCCGTGGGCTTTACCACCAAGTCACTAAATCACTATAATTTCTTTGTGTTTTTGTGCTTTGGTGGTTCGATCCCAAGTCCTTGGTCCTTATCTGGATCTCTTTCGCAACTTACGCTTATCGATCCCGTATTCCTGAATTCGCTTCGAGAGCGTGTTCCGATGGATCCCCATCAACTCGGCCGCCTTATACACACTACCGTTTGTCTTGCTCAAAGCATTCATTATGTAGAGCTTCTCTAACTGAGCCGAGAATTCGGGCCAGTAGATGCCCTTATCGAGCATCTCGTCGATCACTTCTTCGAGCACCTGTTTGATCATTCTTCGGTCCATGTGTCAGCTCCACTCATATGCGGTCTTTATCCGGCTCCGGTTCCTGGTCCTGGAGCCAATCCTCTTGAAGGTATTCAAGCCCATCGAACAGTTTCTGTTTAAAATCAGCAGGAGCGAACGAACCGAGGATTTGGGCAGCCGGCAAGAAGTAGTCTTTCAGCCTTGACCCTTCCAAGGCAGCTTTGTTTATAGGGAATGCAACGAAGGCCAGGAAAATGACGATATTGATCAGGCAGCCGCGCAGTAAGCCAAACGCCGCTCCCAGGCTCCGGTCAAGCCAACTCAACTTGAGTACCTTCAGAGTCTTCTTTGTGAAACTTCCCACAATCGAGGCCGCAATGACCGAAGCGAGGAAGATCGCAAGGAATCCGAGGAAATCAGCGACCATTGGATGCAGCCGAAATCCAGCCAGAAGAAGAGCAGCAGTTGGATAGAAAGTCACGGCAAGGATGAGTCCCCCGACGGTCCCAGCCAACGAGATCAGTTCAATTGCGAAACCCTTGAGGAATGCAGTGATGGTGGAAACGGCGAGAATCACCAGAGCCAGCACATCAAGGAAATTCACTAAACCCTCCCCCCTCTCCTGAACCCTTCAAAGATGTCGGTTGCCAGGGGTCGTTTAAACTGACCTCTTACGCGGGCTTCGACTACCCCCCGGTGGGTAGTTTGGACCCTGTCAACTTCCAATAGGCTTCAAGATAGCGTTTCGAAGTCGCCTCGATAACATCGGATGGAAGCTCAGGAGCAGGTGGAGTCTTGTCCCAGTCGAGTGTTTCAAGATAGTCCCTGATGTATTGCTTGTCGTACGATGCCTGAGGACGTCCAGGTTCATACAGATTCATCGGCCAGAATCGTGACGAATCCGGAGTCAGAACCTCATCGATCAGTATCAAATCGTTGCCAACCAAGCCAAACTCAAACTTGGTATCGCAGATGATTATTCCTTTGGTGCGCGCATAGTTACAGGCCGACGTGTAAATAGCCAGGCTGAGCTCGCGCACCCTGCCCGCCAGGTCCTCGCCCACAATGTCCGCGGCCCTCTCGAAACTGATGTTTTCGTCATGCCCGGATTCCGCTTTGGTGGCGGGAGTGAAAATAGGTTCCGGCAGTTGATCCGATTCTTTGAGCCCGGCTGGAAGCGGTATTCCGCAGATTTCTTCCGACACCTGGTACTCCTTCCACCCCGAACCCGCAAGGTAGCCCCTCACCACGCATTCAATTGGAAGAGGTTTGCATTTCGTGACCAGCGAAGACCTTCCCTTAAGTTGATCTCGGAAGGGTTTCAGTTTAGACGGAAATTCGTCCACGTCCACTGAAATCAGGTGGTGCTTAACGATGTTTTCACTGCTTATGTGCTTGAACCAGAAAAAGGCCATCTGGGTCAGGACCGTCCCTTTAAATGGGATCGGGTCAGGCAAGATTACATCAAAGGCCGACAAGCGGTCCGTTGCGACCAGAAGTAGTTGTCCGTCCAGTTCAAATATCTCTCGGACCTTGCCGCTGGAGATCTTTTTGATACCCGGCAAGTCAATTGTTGTCAGCCCATTCTCCGCCATTGTGCCCATGCTGAAACCTCACTCAATAGAATTCGGATTGAAATGACATTTCTTTATTAAATTAAGACCCCACTCACCCTTCCCGGCCGGCAGCGAGGCTTGTGACAACCTCGTTCCGTACCCGCCAATATAGGGTGACGAACCCCAAGTTTAGCCAATCGAGGGAGTGATTGAAAGAGGGATGACAGGCCGGGTATCGGTGATCGGTAATCGGTGATCGGGAATAGAGGTCCCGATTTACCACCAAGACACCAGGGACACCAAGAAAATGTCACCCCGAAAAAGACATTAGTTCTAGCACCATCCGGCATCTGGTATCTAGAGCCTCAATGTCCCTGGTAGCGGGTACTTCAATGGACTCAGAAATGTCTCCAGCACGAAGGCCCCGGTTTGACTTGCCGGCGACAGGCTTGCTAAACTAGCACTCGTTGGCAGAGAGTGCTAGCAACATTTCTTAACTCTTTATGTTTCAGTTATTTGAGACTGGTAAGAGATAACCCTTAAACATTGCGAATGTTTTGAAAGGAGTCTGTGATTATGAAGATTAAACCTCTGCAGGATCGAGTACTCGTGAAGCGAGTCGAGGCGGTTGAGGAAGTCCGCGGAAGTATCGTTATTCCTGACACGGCGAAGGAGAAGCCTCAGGAGGGCGAGATTATTGCCGTGGGTGATGGGAAAGTCCTGGACAACGGAACCAAAGTTGAGCTGACCGTTAAGGTTGGGGACAGAGTACTGTTTGGGAAATATTCCGGCAGCGATGTCACGCTCGATGATGAAGAGTATCTCATCATGAGAGAGGACGACATTCTGGGAGTTCTTGAAGGTTAATTGGCTTAGAAGCCATTTCAGTGATTAGAAAGAGGTGAAAAACTATGGCTAATGCAAAAGTGATTACCCAGGGAGAAGGGGCCCGCAGAGCGCTGTTGGAAGGCGTGGACAAGCTGGCCGATGCGGTGAAGATTACGCTGGGCCCGAAGGGCCGAAACGTGATTCTGGAAAAGAAGTTTGGTTCTCCTGTTGTGACCAAGGATGGCGTCACGGTGGCGAAGGAGATCGAACTGGAAGGAGTGCAGAAGGTAGGAGCGGCGATGCTGCGGGAAGTGGCGTCGAAGACGAGTGACGTGGCCGGAGACGGAACGACATCGGCCACGGTCCTGGCTCAGTCGATCGTGCGGGAAGGCTTGAAGAATGTGACGGCCGGCGCGAATCCGATGTCGCTCAAGCGCGGGATCGACAAGGCCGTGACGAAGGCGGTCGAGGAGCTCGAGGCGCTGTCGAAGCCCGTGGGGGGCGAGATGATTGTACAGGTGGGCGCGATCTCGGCCAACAACGACCTGCTGATCGGCGAGATTATTGCCGAAGCGATGAATAAAGTGGGGAAAGACGGAGTGATCACGGTGGAAGAGGCGAAGTCGATCGAGACATCGCTGGAAGTCGTGGAAGGGATGCAGTTTGACCGTGGATATCTGTCGCCCTACTTTGTGACGGACGCGGAGCGGATGGAAGTCTCCTTGGAAGAGTGCTACGTGCTGCTGCACGAGAAGAAGATCGGCTCGATGAAAGATCTGCTGCCGTTGTTGGAGCAGGTGGCGAAGACGGGCCGGCCGTTTCTGATCATCGCTGAAGATGTGGAAGGTGAAGCGCTGGCGACGCTGGTGGTGAACAAGCTGCGCGGGACGCTGCAGGTAGCGGCGGTGAAGGCGCCTGGATTTGGCGACCGTCGCAAGGCGATGCTGCAGGACATTGGGATATTGACAGGCGGCAAGGTGATCTCGGAAGACCTGGGGATCAAACTGGAGAACGTCCGGTTGGAAGATTTGGGCCAGGCGAAGAAGGTGACGATCGACAAGGACAATACGACGCTGGTGGAAGGTGCGGGAGCGTCGGAAGACATTGCGGGCCGGGTGAAACAGCTCCGGGTGCAGGTTGAAGAGACGACGTCGGATTATGATCGGGAGAAGCTGCAGGAACGGCTGGCGAAGCTGGTGGGCGGAGTCGCGGTGATCCAGGTAGGAGCGGCGACGGAAACGGAGTTGAAGGAGAAGAAGGCGCGAGTGGAAGACGCGATGCACGCGACGAAGGCGGCGGCCGAAGAAGGGATCGTGCCGGGGGGTGGCGTTGCCTATCTGCGGGCGGGGAAAGCCCTGGACGAGCTCAAGTTGGAAGACCCCGACGAGCAGGTAGGCGTGAACATCGTGAAGCGTGCCCTGGAAGAACCGGTTCGTCAGATTGCGCAGAACGCAGGCCAGGAAGGGGCGATCATCGTCGCCAAGGTGGCCGAGTCGAAGGAAGTCAACTTCGGGTTCAATGCGGAAACCGAGCAGTTTGAAGATCTGGTGGCCGCGGGCGTGATCGATCCCACGATGGTGACGCGGACAGCTCTGCAGAATGCTG